>JAVWCU010000005.1:0-38903 GCA_036648855.1 Bacilli bacterium | reverse complement strand
TAATAGATTCTTTTTATTTGCTTGTTTATTTAGTAATTTTACTAACTACACCAGCACCAACTGTACGTCCACCTTCACGAATAGAGAACTTTGTTCCATCTTCGATAGCAATAGGGTGAATTAGTTCAACTGCTACACTGACATTATCTCCTGGCATAACCATTTCAACACCTGCTGGTAAACTGATAACTCCAGTTACATCAGTAGTTCTGAAATAGAATTGAGGACGGTAATTAGCGAAGAATGGAGTATGACGTCCGCCTTCTTCTTTACTAAGTACATACACACTAGCTTCAAAGTTAGTATGTGGTGTAACTGAACCTGGTTTAGCTAATACTTGACCACGTTCAACTTGTTCACGAGAAATTCCACGAAGTAAAAGTCCTGCATTATCACCAGACTCAGCAAAATCTAATTGCTTACGGAACATTTCAATTCCTGTAACAACAGACTTTTGAGTAGGTCTAATACCAATAATTTCAACTTCATCATTTAATTTTAGTTGTCCACGTTCAACACGTCCTGTAACAACTGTTCCACGTCCTGTAATTGTAAATACATCTTCAACACTCATTAAGAATGGTTTAGAAGTATCACGTTCAGGAGTTGGAATCCATTCATCAACTGCATCCATAAGTTCGCCAATTTTAGCTTCATACTTAGGATCTCCCTCAAGAGCTTTTAATGCAGAACCACGAATGATTGGAGTATTCTCTCCATCAAATCCGTATTCAGTTAATAAATCACGAATTTCCATCTCAACTAAGTCTAGTAATTCATCATCATCAACCATATCGCATTTGTTCATAAACACTACCATCTTAGGTACACCAACTTGGCGTGATAATAAGATATGTTCACGAGTCTGAGCCATTGGTCCATCTGTTGCAGCAATAACTAAGATTGCTCCATCCATTTGAGCTGCACCTGTAATCATATTTTTTACATAGTCAGCATGTCCTGGACAGTCAACGTGTGCGTAATGACGTTTCTCTGTAGAATATTCAACGTGTGATGTATTAATTGTAATACCACGTTCTCTTTCTTCTGGTGCTTTATCAATATTAGCATAATCAGAGAATTCAGCCATTCCTTTAGATGCTAAATACTTAGTAATAGCAGCTGTTAAAGTTGTCTTCCCATGGTCAACGTGCCCGATAGTACCAATATTAACATGTGGTTTTGATCGATCAAATTTTTGTTTTGCCATATTATTTTCCTCCTTTTGGTTTTACTACTATATTTTATCTAACAATTGAATATTTTTCAACTGTTTTGATACCTTTTTATAAAAATGATATAAACATGATATACAGGAATATCAAATACTCCAGTTATAATATATTAATTACCACTTTTCTTAATTATTTCTTCGGCAATATTCTTTGGAACTTCCTCATAGTGATCAAACACCATAATAAAGTTACCTCTTCCTTGTGTATTAGATCTTAAACTTGTTGCATAACCAAACATTTCAGATAATGGTACCATTGCTCCAAGCATGATAGCATTTCCTCTAGACTCCTGTCCAAGAGGGCGACCACGACGAGAAGTTAAATCTCCCATAACATTTCCAAAATATTCATCTGGAGTAGTTACTTCAACTTTCATGATTGGTTCAAGTAAAACCGGTTTACACTTATTCTTAGCTTCTTTCAAAGCAAAGCTAGCAGCGATTTTAAACGACATCTCATTAGAATCGACATCATGATATGAACCATCAAACAAAGTTGCTTTAACATCTATCATTGGATATCCAGCAAGGATACCAGATGATAAAGCTTCTTGTAACCCTTTATCAACAACCGGAATATATTCACGAGGAACAGTTCCTCCAACAATTGAGTCAACAAACTCATAACCCTTTTCAGGATTAGGTTCAAACTTAACCCAAACGTGTCCGTATTGTCCACGACCACCTGATTGTTTAATATACTTACCTTCACATTCAGCAGCTTGGCGAATAGTTTCGCGATATGCTACCTGTGGTTTACCAATATTTGCTTCAACTGCAAACTCTCTCTTCATTCTATCAACTAATACATCCAAATGAAGTTCTCCCATACCTGCAATAACTGTTTGACCAGTTTCATGATCAGTATGAACTCTAAATGTTGGATCTTCCTCAGCTAATTTTTGAAGAGCAATTCCCATTTTATCTTGATCAGCTTTTGATTTAGGCTCAACAGCTAACTGAATAACGGGTTCTGGAAATTCCATAGTTTCAAGAATAATAGGCTTCTTTTCATCACATAATGAATCACCCGTAGTAGTATTCTTAAGTCCTACAGCCGCAGCAATATCCCCAGTAAATACTTCAGATATTTCTGTTCTATTATTAGCATGCATCAATAAGATACGTCCAATTCTTTCTTTTGAATCTTTTGTAGAATTCAAAATATAAGATCCGCTTGATAAATGTCCAGAGTAAACTCTAAAAAATGTTAAGCGTCCTACAAATGGATCAGTCATAACCTTAAATGCTAAAGCACTAAATGGTTCATCATCAGATGGGTGACGAACTGCTTCTTTTCCATCTAAATCTGTTCCTATAATTGCAGAAACATCTAGTGGACTAGGTAAATAGTCAACAACTGCATCAAGTAATAACTTAATACCCTTATTTCCTAAAGCTGTTCCACACATAACAGGGAAGAATTTAACTTGTAATGTTCCCGCTCTAATAGCTCTTTTCAACATTTCAATAGTAACTTCTCCACCATCTAAGTAAGTCATCATCATCTCATCATCATATTCAGCTACTGCTTCTAATAAAGCATTATGCTTCTCAGTTACAATATCTTTTAAATCAGCAGGTATTTCAATCTCAGTTGCATTTTCATCTTGATTACCATCATAATGATAAGCCTTCATAGTAACTAAATCAATAACCCCTGCAAAATCGTCTTCAGCGCCAATTGGCCATTCAATTGGACAATAATTAACTCCTAAACGACTTCCAATAGTCTTTAATGTATAAGCAAAATCTGCTCCCATTTTATCCATTTTATTAGCAAATATAATACGAGGAACATTAAATTCTGTTGCTTGTCTCCAAACAGTTTCTGTCTGTGGTTCAACCCCAGCTTGAGCATCTAATAAAGCTACTGCTCCATCAAGTACCCTTAAACTACGGCTTACCTCAACTGTAAAGTCCACGTGCCCTGGAGTATCTATTATATTAAAGCGATAACCCTTCCAGTGTGCAGTAGTGGCAGCTGATGTAATTGTGATACCACGTTCTTGTTCCTGTGCCATCCAATCCATTTGAGATGCTCCATCATGAGTCTCTCCAATTTTATGAATTTTTTTAGTATGAAATAATACACGCTCAGTACAAGTAGTTTTACCTGCATCAATATGTGCCATAATTCCAAAATTACGAGTGTGTAATAAAGATGTATCACGAGCCATAAATGTTCCTCCTTTCTACCAACGGTAATGTGCAAATGCTTTATTAGCTTCTGCCATTCTGTGAGTATCTTCACGTTTTTTAACTGCTGCTCCTGTTCCATTAGATGCATCAATAATTTCATTAGCCAAATTTTCAGCCATACCTTTTCCGCCTCTAAGTCTTGCATAGTTAACTAACCAACGTAGTCCTAATGCTTGAGAACGCTCAGTACTAACTTCAATTGGAACTTGATAGTTAGATCCTCCAACACGGCGAGATTTAACCTCCAATGCTGGTTTAATGTTTTCTAATGCCTTGTTAAATACTTCCATAGGTTCTTCTGAAGTCTTTACCTTAATCATTTCAAAAGCATCATATAAAATAGTTTGAGCTTTTCCTCTTTTTCCACCAATCATCATTCGATTAATTAGTTTAGTAACAACTTTAGAATTGTACATAGGATCAGCTAAAACATCTCTTTTAATTGCACGTCTTTTACGCATAATTGTATCCTCCCTTCAATAATTTTATCTTCTATTTTGCTTTAGGTCTTTTTGCTCCATATTTAGAACGACCTTGTTTCCTGTCTTTAACTCCAGCAGTATCTAATGTACCACGAATTATATGGTAACGTACTCCGATTAAATCTTTAACACGTCCTCCACGAATTAATACCACACTATGCTCTTGTAAGTTATGTCCAATTCCTGGAATATAACAAGTTACCTCTGTCCCATTGCTTAAACGTACACGAGCGTACTTTCTAAGTGCTGAGTTTGGCTTCTTAGGTGTCATAGTTCCAACACGAGTACATACTCCACGCTTTTGAGGAGAAGTTACTTTTGTAGTCTTTCTTTGTATTGTATTTAATCTAACTCCTAAAACTGGTGATTTACTTTTTCTAGTCTTATCTGTTCTACCTTTACGAACCAATTGGTTAATTGTAGTCATATATTACAGTCTCCTTTCTCTACACACATCCCGGTGTATCATTTCCTTCCATAAATATAAGCTTTGTTTACACAAAACCTACATCTAATCAGCTCTTATAATATAGCACTATAGAATATACTTGTCAACAATAATTTAAGTCTAATTGAATTTTCTATAATAAATCCAAATAATCTAAATATCCTTCAGTTTGATAAGTACCACATTTAATAAAAGCCTTGTACTTAATTGTCTCCATATTGCTTATCTTCACATATCCCGTACAAAAATTACCATCAGTATCAATTAAATCTGATAAATACTTTTCTTCCAAAAGCTTCTTTACTGTCACATATACACTATCCTCTTTTACCAACTTTGGATAATATTTCTCCTGATATTTAACCGAACTCTTTTCTACCAAATTCTCTAACTCAGCATAATTATAAGTAGGTTTTGGTTTAGCTGTTTCATCCGGTTTAGAAGTTGGCTTTATAGAAGGAGTTGGAGTACTAGTAACATTTGGTGTTTTAGTAGGAATAGGTTTACTTACTTGCCCACCAGCTATTCCCAATCTATTACTTTGAATAACAATTATCAAAATAGCTAAAATAAACACTCCCAAAAAAGCAATCATTGCTCCTAGGCCCCATCCTTTATTATTTAATTTATTCATCTCTAACCTCACATATACATATTGTATTAAATATTCAAAGAAAAAGATAGCCTCCTATCTTATTCCATTAATGCATCTTCTAATGTTTCCAATGGTTCCTCATCAATAAATTGACTCTTTAACTCATATTCAACATTATTATAGCTTTTCAAACCAGTTCCTGCAGGGATTAACTTACCAATTATAACATTTTCTTTTAATCCAGCTAAATGGTCTGTTTTTCCTCTTATAGCAGCATCTGTTAATATTCTAGTTGTCTCTTGGAATGAAGCCGCTGATAAGAATGAATCAGTTTCAAGAGAAGCTTTGGTAATACCAAGTAAAATTGGTTTTCCTAAAGCTGGTTTCTTTCCTCGGATAATAACTTCTTTATTTCCCTCAGTAAACTCATGGAAATTAACTAAAGATCCAGGAAGGAACTTAGTATTTCCACTCTCTACTATTCTAATTTTACTAATCATACGACTAGCAATAATTTCAATATGCTTATCTGATATATCAACACCTTGAGAACGATAAGTATACTGTACTTCCTTAAGAATATATTCTTGTGCAGTTAATGGATCTGTTACTGCCAATAATTCTTTTGGACTAATAGCACCTTCAGTTAATTTATCCCCTGCTGCTACTATAGCACCAACACTTACTCTAAGTTTAGAGCCATAATTTGTTGTATGTTCTTTGGTTTCAACATCATTAACAATACTAATCTTAAACTTCCCATGGTCTTCATCAATCTTAGTAACTTTACCATCAATTTCAGCAATTGTTGATTTTCCTTTAGGAATACGTGCCTCAAACAATTCTTGTATACGAGGAAGACCCTGAGTAATATCTTCTTCTCCCGCTACTCCTCCAGTATGGAAAGTTCTCATTGTAAGCTGTGTTCCTGGTTCTCCAATAGACTGAGCCGCCATAATTCCTACAGCTTCTCCTATTTCTACTAAATTACCTGTTGCTAAGTTACGTCCATAACACTTCTGACATACTCCATTACGAGTATTACAAGTTAAAGTTGTACGTATCTCAAGCTCTGTAATCCCTGCTTCCACTATTTTTTCAGCCATAGAATCAGTGATATATTGAAGTTTTTCTGCTAACACTTCCTTAGTTTTAGGATTAATAACTTTCTTAGTAGTGTAGCGTCCAACTATACGGTCATACAATGGTTCAATAATAGCTCCCGTTTTATCATTAAGGAAAGCTTTTACAACCACTCCATTTTCCGTTCCACAATCATTTTCTCTTACAATCATATCTTGTGATACATCAACTAAACGTCTAGTTAAATATCCAGAATCCGCAGTTTTTAACGCTGTATCTGCACTACCCTTACGAGCACCATGTGTAGATAAGAAGAATTCTGAAACACTAAGTCCCTCACGGAAGTTAGATAATACTGGAATCTCTACAGGCTCACCATTTGGTTTCTGCATAAGTCCACGCATACCCGCAACCTGAGTAAACTGTGAAATATTACCACGTGCTTTAGAATGCATCATCATAAATATTGGATTATCTATATCTAAATTAGATATTTCTTGTAATTCTGCTTGAACTTTATCCTTAGCACCATTCCAAGTTCCTATTACTTTTTCAAATCTCTCTTGTTCAGTAATCAAACCCTTTTTATACTGTTTATTTATATTATCAACAGTTTTTTGTGCCTCTGCAACTATAGCCGGTTTTTTATCACTAGTAACAATATCACTAATAGACATTGTAATACCTGCTATTGTTGAATACTTAAAGCCTAAATCTTTCAACTTATCAAGCATGATTGAAGTCTCTGTTGTCTTATATCGCTTAAATATTTGAGCAATAATATCTTCAAGTACTCCCTTAGCAAAAGGTTTTACTAAAGGCATCTTCTTAATTTCTTCTGGAATATTCATACCTGATGCTACAAAATAACGATTTGGAGTTATCTTCTGAATATTCTCCTTAGTAGGTTCATTTACATATGGAAACGAATCAGGTAAAATCTCATTAAACTTTATCTTACCAATAGTTGTAACTAGATACTTACCTTTTTGTTCCTCTGTAAATAATTTATACTTAAATGAATTTACAGGAAGAGCAATACGAGTATGAAGTGTTAATTCACGACGCTCATAAGCCATTAAAGCCTCATTAGTATTTTGAAATAATCTTCCTTCTCCTTCTAATCCAGCTTTTTCCATAGTAATGTAATAATTACCTAATACCATATCCTGTGATGGAGTAACAATAGGTTCACCTGACTTAGGATGCAAAATATTATTAGCTCCTAACATTAAAAGCCTAGCTTCTGCTTGAGCCTCTTCAGATAAAGGTACATGAACTGCCATCTGGTCACCATCAAAGTCAGCATTAAAAGCATTACATACAAGTGGGTGCAATCTAATTGCCTTACCACCAATTAAAATAGGTTCAAAAGCTTGAATACCAAGCCTATGAAGAGTTGGAGCACGGTTTAATAAAACTGGATGCTCTTTAATAACTTCCTCAACTATATCCCAAACTACTGGATCCTGATTCTCAATTAAGCGCTTAGCTGCCTTAATATTATGGGCAATATCTTTACTTACAAGTCCATGAATTACATGAGGCTTAAATAACTCTAATGCCATTTCTTTTGGCAGTCCACACTGATACATCTTAAGGCTTGGTCCAACTACAATAACACTACGTCCAGAGTAGTCAACTCTCTTACCTAGTAAGTTTTGACGAAAACGCCCTTGCTTACCTTTTAACATACTAGATAAAGACTTTAACGGTCTATTACCTGCTCCTGTTACACTTCTACCACGACGACCATTATCAAATAAGGCATCTACTGCTTCTTGTAACATACGCTTTTCATTTTGAATAATAATAGTTGGAGCCCCTAAATCAATTAGTTTTTTCAACCGATTATTACGGTTAATAACTCTTCTATATAAATCATTCAAATCACTAGTAGCAAAACGTCCTCCATCTAATTGAATCATTGGTCTAAGTTCAGGAGGAATAACTGGAATACAATCAAGTATCATCCAATCTGGTTTATTACCTGATTTTTGGAAAGCATCTAATATATCAATTCTCTTAAGTAAACGAGTCCTCTTTTGTCCTAAAGCTGTCTCTAATTCTTTAGTAATTTGTGCAATTTCCTTATCAAGATCTATTTTCTTTAAAATCTCTTTAATAGCTTCTGCACCCATTCCTACTTTAAAAGAATTACCATATTTTTCATAATAAGCTCTATATTCTTTTTCTGATAAAGTCTGCTTATTTTCAAGTGGTGCAACCCCTTTGTCAATAACCACATAACTTACAAAATATAGAACCTCTTCCAAATCTCTTGGACTCATATCAAGAACTAATCCCATACGAGAAGGAACACCCTTAAAAAACCAAATATGTGATACTGGCGTTGCAAGTTCAATATGACCCATACGTTCACGTCTTACCTTAGCTCGCGTAACCTCTACTCCACAACGATCACAAATAATGTTTTTATAACGAACCCTCTTATATTTACCACAAGCACATTCAAAGTCCTTACTAGGTCCAAATATTTTTTCACAAAATAATCCATCTCTTTCAGGTCTTAAAGTACGATAATTGATAGTCTCAGGTTTTTTAACTTCTCCATAAGACCATTCACGAATTTTGTCAGGAGATGCTATACCGATTTTTAATGCTTCAAATTTATCTACTGCTAACATTATTCATCATCTCCTTCCATATCATCTATTTCATCGTCTAGTAATTCTTCTTCATCTACTTCTTCTAGTTCTTCCGTTTCTTCAAACTCTTTTTTTAAACTAGCTTCCGGTGTATCTAGTGGAATTAGTGGAATTTGTTTTTCAATATCATCCACTGTTCTAAACTCATCTTTAGCTTCTTCTTCTTCAATATGTTTCAAATCAAGAACATTATGCTCATCATCAATAATATTAATGTCAAGCCCAAGTGCTTGGAATTCCTTCATAAGTACTCTAAATGATTCCGGTACTCCTGCTTGATTAATTTCTTGACCCTTAACAATTGCTTCATAAACTTTAACTCTACCAATTACATCATCAGATTTAACTGTTAAAATTTCTTGTAAAGTATGTGCTGCTCCATAAGCATAAAGAGCCCAAACTTCCATTTCTCCAAATCTCTGCCCACCAAATTGAGCTTTACCACCAAGTGGTTGTTGTGTAACTAATGAATAAGGTCCAGTTGATCTGGCATGTAATTTATCATCAACCATGTGATGTAATTTTAACATGTACATAACTCCAACTGAAATACGGTTATCAAATGGGTCTCCCGTTCTACCATCATATAAAACAGTCTTACCATCTGGATCCATTCCGGCTTCCTTCATCATCTCATCTATATCTTCAGATTTAGCACCATCAAATACTGGTGTTGCCACATGAACTCCTAATTTCTTAGCAGCCATACCTAAATGTAATTCCAAAACTTGTCCTAAATTCATACGAGAAGGAACACCTTGAGGATTTAACATAATATCTACTGGAGTACCATCTGGTAAATATGGCATATCCTCACTTGGTAAAATCAAAGAGATAACACCCTTATTACCATGTCTTCCTGACATTTTATCCCCAATTTGAATTTTCCTTTTTTGGGCAATATATATACGAATTACTTTACTAACTCCTGCTGGTAATTCATCATTTTCTTTACGAGAATAAACTTTAACTTCATGAACAATACCTTCTCCACCATGAGGCACACGAAGTGATGTATCACGAACTTCTCTTGTCTTTTCCCCAAAAATTGCATGAAGTAATTTCTCTTCAGAAGTAAGCTCAGCCATTCCTTTTGGTGTTACCTTACCAACTAAAATATCTCCTTCTTTAACTTCTGTACCAACCGCAATAATTCCGTACTCATCTAAGTTCTTACGAGTTTCCTCACTAACATTAGGAATATCTCTCGTAATTTCCTCAGGTCCTAATTTAGTCTCACGACACTGCATTTCATAGTCTTCAATATGAATTGAAGTATAAGCATCATCCTTAACTAATTTCTCATTTAATATTACAGCATCTTCATAGTTATAACCATTAAAAGTCATAAATGCTACTACCATGTTTTTACCAAGAGCTAACTCTCCTTGATCCATACTTGGACCATCTGCAATAACATGACCTCTTTTTATTTCATCTCCAACTTTTACAATTGGTCTATGGTGATAACAAGAATCCTGGTTCGATTCTTCAAAATTAGCTAAATAATAAGTATCTTTTCCACCCTTATTCTTAATTACAATATGTTTAGCATCAACATATTCTACAATTCCATCAGCCTTAGCCGTAATAGCGGCACCAGAATCACGAGCAGCAATATATTCAACTCCTGTTCCAACAAGTGGAGCTTCGGCTTTTAAAAGTGGTACTGACTGACGTTGCATATTAGCACCCATCAAGGCACGAACAGCATCATCATGTTCAAGGAAAGGAATACAACTAGTAGTAACTGCTACAACTTGCTGAGGAGATACGTCAATATAATCAACCTTAGATGGTTTAACTAATAAATTTTCTCCTCTAAAACGTGCTGCTACTACGTCATCTGTCATGTTATTATCATCATTAGTAGTAACAGTAGCTTGTGAAATAATTACATCATTTTCTTCATCTGCAGTTAAATAATCTACAGTTTCAGTAATATGGCAATTTTCAACACGACGATATGGTGTCATAATAAATCCATATTCATCAACTTTTGCATAACTAGCAAGAGAAGTAATCAATCCGATATTAGGTCCTTCTGGTGACTCTATTGGACAAATTCTACCATAATGGGATGCATTAACGTCACGTACTTCCATACCAGCTCTATCTCTAGATAATCCTCCAGGTCCTAAAGCAGATAAACGACGTTTATTAGTTAACTCTGAAATCGGATTAATTTGATCCATGAATTGAGACAATTGACTTGATCCAAAGAACTCTTTCATAGAAGCAGTAACTGGTCTAATATTAATTAAAGTCTTAGGTGTTACCTCTTCCATCTCTTGAGTAGTCATTCTCTCACGAATAACTCTTTCCATTCTACTAACACCAATTCTAAACTGATTCTGTAGTAATTCTCCTACTTGACGAATACGACGATTACCCAAATGATCTATTTCATCATAATTACCTACTCCTTGTAATAAATTCATATAGTAAGAAACAGAGGCATATATATCAGAAATAGTTAATCTTTTAATGTCAATAGTTTGATCATTTCCTAAAACAATTAACTTCTCTTTTTTATTACTAGGATTTACAATTTTAACTTCTTGTAATTTATTATAAGTATCTAATTCAGCATTAATTTTAACCTCTTTAACCCCATATCCGTTTTCAAATACACTCTTTAGAGTATCCAAAACATCCTTAGTTATTAAAGTATTCTTTTCTACTAAAACTTCCCCGTCTACTTTAATATCTTCTGCTAATGTTTGATTAAGTAAACGATCAACAACATTTAATTTACGATTAAATTTATAACGCCCAACACGAGCTAAATCATATCTAAATTCATCGAAAAATCTAGTAATTATTTGGTTTTTAGATGAATCCAAAGTAGCAGGTTCACCCGGTCTTAATTTTTCATATATTTCAATTAAAGCTTCATCTGTATTACGAGTAGAATCTTTTGCAATTGTATTTTCTAAATATTGACTCTTCCCAAATACTTTATAAATATCTTCATCACTAGACAAGCCAAAAGCACGTAACAATGTAGTCAATGTTACTTTTCTAGTTCTATCAATTCTTACATATAAAACATCTCTAGCATCTGTCTCAAATTCTAACCAAGTCCCACGTGTTGGAATTATTTGAGAAGTGATTAACTCACGTCCATTTTTATCAATTTCATGATTAAAATACACACTAGGTGATCTTACAAGCTGAGATACTATAACACGTTCTGCTCCATTAATAACAAATGTTCCACTATCTGTCATAATAGGCATATCACCTAAAAATATTTCTTGCTCTTTAACTTCTCCAGTTTCATGATTAAAAAGTCTAACTTCTACTTTTAAAGGTGCTGCATAAGTCGTTTCCCGATCCTTACACTCCTTAATAGAATAACGAGGTTCATCAAAATGATAATCTCCAAATTCTAAAGCTAAAGTACCAGAAAAATTTTCCACGGGAAATAAGTCGTCAAAAACTTCTTTAATTCCAGTTTTGACGAACCACTCGTAGGATTTGGTTTGGATTTCTAGTAAATCCTTTAGTTCATAAGTATTCCTAATTCTTGAGAAGCTTCTTCTCTGTCTATGGTCACCACAATCAACAATCTTATATGCCACTAAAATTCACCCCTATACACATATTTAGTTTTAATCAAAGAACATATTTTTTATTTTAAAATAATACGTTGCCAATTTATATTAATAACACAAAGTAACCAACAAGTCAATTAAAAAGTGCATTCAATTATAAAAAAACCTTTGATTTTATCTAGCACTGTAACTTGATAATATTCAGCTAAATCATTTATCATTGACTTAGCTCCCTGTTCTTTTCTAACTACTAGGAATAATTTACCCGTCTCTTTCAAATGATGACGTGCTCCCATCACTATCTCATAGACGACTTTTTTTCCTGCCCGAATAGGCGGATTAGTAATTATTACATCGAATTTCTTATTAGGGTCTAGACTATTATAACAATCACTCTCTAGTATTTGTACATGAACATTATTATTACTCGCATTCTTCTTTGCCAAGTGCAAAGCCCGGTGATTCACATCGCACATTGTTACTAACAAGCTGGTTACCTTAGCAACAACAATTCCAATTGGACCATATCCGCACCCTACATCCAGGATCTCTCCTGACAAATCTGACAAAGGAATATTTTCAAGCAAAACTCTTGTCCCAAAGTCTAATCCATTTTTAGAAAAAACTCCATTATCTGTCGTAAAGACAAACTTATGCCCAAGAATTACTGCCATAAAATCTTTCATACTACTAGGCAATTGTTCATTTGTAAAATATTGTCCCGTATTCATCAACCCCTATAATAAGAAAAGAACTAACTATTTTAAATGATAGTTAGTTCTCCTTTCGTATCAATATAATACACTATTATAAGAATTAGGTCAACCCCTTTTTTAACTATATGTTGTTGAAAATTAAATAGCACCTTGTTTTTAAGCACAATTGCCTTATTACATGGTGCATTTTTTTAAATATGCTTATTTTTATTCATATTTCCATAACTTCTTTTAGTTTAAAATTACCTGATTTCATAATAAACACTAACAATTAAATTTACACTTATATAAGTATTCCAAAAATCTACTACTTTATTATAACATATAACAAAAAAAGAATTGCATAAATGCAATTCCCTAAATAATTTAATTAATTATTTAACTTCTACTTCAGCTCCAGCTTCTTCAAGTTGAGCTTTAATAGTAGCAGCTTCATCTTTAGAAATACCTTCTTTAACTGCTCCACCATTATCAGCGATATCCTTAGATTCTTTTAAACCTAAACCAGTAATCTCACGGATTGCTTTGATAACGTTTACTTTTGCTGAACCAGCATTGATTAGATTAACAGTTACAGTAGATGGACCAGCATCTTCTTCAGCTGCAACAGGAGCTGCTGCTACTGCTACAGAACTAGGATCTACTCCAAACTCTTCCTTCATTGCATCTACTAATCCTTTAATCTCTAAAAGATTCATTTCTTTTAAACTTTCAATAAAACTTTCTTTTGTTAATTTAGCCATTTTCTTTCCTCCTTATTTTTAAATTAATTTTCTTTTTGTTGTGAGTATAAATCTAAGCAAATAGACAAATCTTTTGCAATTTGAATCATACCACCAGCAAGCATTGTAAGTAATCCATCACGAGATGGGATACTAGCAAGTTCAGCAAGTTGAGTCTTATCGGAAATAACTCCGTCTACAACTCCTACCTTCAAAACTAATGCTTGATGTTTTTTTGCAAAATCTGTTAAAACTTTGATTGGGGCGATTTGATCAGCTCCAAATGCTAATGCACTAGGACCAATTAAACTTGCATCAATATCGATTTTTAAATCAGCTAAAGCTCTAACCATTAAAGTATTTTTGTATACTTTGTAATCAGAATTGCTTTCTCTTAACTTACGTCTTAATTCTTTTGATTCACCATCAGTTAAACCACGATAATCAAATAAAACATAAGTAGCAGCATTTGACATGTTGTTTTTAATTTCATCAATAGTCATTTGCTTTGCCTCTAATATTTTTGCACTTGCCATAAAAACACCTACCTTTCATTTTAAATCTAGGAGTGCCAAGAAAAAAGTTCTCATGATAATCCACGAAAACTCTTTAACTAAAGTAGTCCTCGGTAGGATTTACTTTTATACCTACTGTCTATGGCACCTATAAATTTAAATTTATTATATAACTGTCAGCACTATTTGTCAAACGAATTCAAATTAATTTTAATTCCAGGACCCATAGTTGTTGAAACAGAAATATTCTTAACATAATCACCCTTTACAGTTGCAGGCTTTGCTCTTAGCATTACAGCCACAAATGCATTAAGGTTTTCAACTAACTGTTTTTCAGTAAATGATGCTTTACCAATAATACCATGAATATTACCAAAACTATCAGTTCTATATTCTACACGACCTGCTTTAACTTCATTAACAGCTTTGCTAACATCTGTTGTTACAGTTCCTGTTTTAGGGTTAGGCATTAAACCTTTAGGTCCTAATACTCTTCCTAATTTACCAAGCAATGGCATCATATCTGGAGTAGCAATCATGATATCAAAATCGAACCAATTTTCTTTTTCGATTTTTATAAGCATATCCATATCTCCAACATAATCAGCTCCTGCTGCTACAGCAGCTTTAGCTTGATCCCCTTTAGCGATAACTAATACTTTTTTAGTCTTTCCTGTACCATTTGGTAATACAATAGCACCTCTTAACTGTTGATCAGCTTTTTTTGTATCTAAGTTAAGTCTCATTGCTAACTCAACAGATGCATCAAATTTTGATACTGTAGTCTCTTTGATTAACTTAATAGCTTCTTCACTAGAATAAGCCTTTGTTCTATCAACTTTACCTGCAGCTTCAAGATATTTCTTTCCTCTTTTTTTCATTTTAATTCCTCCTTATGTGGTATAGCGGACTTTCCTCCCACGTAGGTATAACCTATATGTTATGTACTACTAGAAATTATTCTGCTTCAGTCTTATCAGCTGCTCCAATTACTGGAACTTCGGCAGTTGAATTAGCTTTTTGGCTTTCTTCCATACTAGCAAGTTCTTCAGCACGTTCAGCAAGTTCTTTTTCTTCCTCAAGCGCTTCTTTACCTTGCTCAGCAAGTTCAGCATCATTAACACCTTTAACAGCAATTCCCATATTACGAGCAGTACCTTCTACAATTTTCATTGCTTCTTCTAGGTCATATGCATTTAAATCTGGTAATTTAATTTCAGCAACTTGACGAACTTGATCTTGAGTTAAAGTTGCTACAATATTATTAGCTCCCTTAACAGATCCTTTAGCAAGTTTTGCATATTTCTTAAGTAAAAATGCTGTAGGTGGAGTCTTAATTATAAAATCAAAGCTTCTATCATCATAAATAGAAATTTCAACTGGTAATATATCCCCCATACTTTCTCTTGTTGCTTCATTATACTTAGAGCAAAAATCCTGTAAATTAATTCCTGCAGGTCCTAACACAGTTCCAACTGGTGGAGCGGGTGTTGCCTTACCGGCCGGAATTTGTAATTTAATTTTCTTAACAATCTCTTTTGCCACGAAAAACACCTCCTATAATTTTTAAATTTTCGTTTTCGCGAGTGGTTCTAATAGCTAAGGTTCCGCTTGCCTCCCACTAAATCTATATTAAATTAAATATAGCCCCTAAATAATAACATAAAGACTTTATAAAATCAATAGTTTTCATTAGGTAGTACTTAATTAATATCTTAAGTTCTTAACCAAGACTTTTTATATTCATTATTACTTATAACATACTAAGCAAGTTCAATTTGAGTAAGCTCTACTTCAACCGAAGTTTCTTGTCCAAATAAATCTACTAATAACGTTAACTTCTGACTTGGTAAATCAATAGTATCAATATGTCCAAACATACCAGTAAATGGTCCTGCAATAATTTTAACCTTTACCCCTACTTCTAATTCCTTACTAACATCAAGTCTGCTGATGCCCATATTATTTAATATTTTATCAACTTCTTGAGGCTGTAATGGTGTAGGTTTAGCGCCTTTACCACTTGAACCAATAAATCCTGTAACTCCTGGAGTATTACGTACTACATACCAAGCTTCATCACTCATTACCATTTCAACTAATATATAACCTGGAAACATTTTCTTTAATTTTTCTTTTTGTACGCCGTCTTTTATTTCTATTTCAGTCTGTTCTGGAACAATAACTCTAAAAATGTAATTTTTCATATCCATTGATTCTGCACGCATCTCTAGTTTTTCTTTAACCTTCTTCTCGTGTCCAGAATAAGTATTTACTACATACCACTCTTTATCCATGAATTACACCCAAGTCTTTACTAAAGCTACAATTATATCGATTAAATAAAAGAAAACAGCAAAAAATAATACAAAAACAATAGTTGCTACTGAATACTTAACCATATCCTTACGACTTGGCCATTTTACTTTTGAAACTTCTTTTATAGTTTCTTTAAAAAACATAGAAATCCTTGTAAATATCCCTGCTTTAGCTTTTTTAGCAGGTTTCTTTTTAGAATTAGCCTTATCTTCTACCTTACTTGTTTTAATCTCTTTTTCCTTCTTATTAGAAGTTACTTCACTCATAGTTGCAGAGGCCTTAGAACTTTTCTTTACTACTGTCATAACTATCTCCACCTATCCTTCATATCTTATGTCTTTTTATCAAAATAAAAACACTTTTTCGTGTTAACTATAAATTACCACAAAAAAGGTTTAATGTCAAACAAATAATTTAATGAACAAAATATAAAACTAAAGCTATCATTAATAAACTAGTGGTAGTAAACAATACTGCTAAAAAAACAGTCCCCGAAAAACCCGACATTTTGCTTAGATACTCCTCTTGTTTTAAATTCTGTAACTCCGGGTTACCTTCTTCCACAAACTCCTGATGATTAGTTTTTTTAACATAAGCATACCCTCTACCTACTGATTGATCAACAATATTATTACTTGTTTTTTCCTCTTCTCCATAGAATAAAGGCATAGAATCAACAATAACACTCCTATAATAATCTACATCCTTTACAGGTAATAAATCTTCATATACTGAAAAGTTATGGGCTAATACCTCTTTATTTAGTAATCCCCTTCGATAACTATAATCAGGCATATACAGAGCCACTGTAAAAACAGCAATAAACTCTGTACTTAAAAATTTAGCATAAGGCTTAGTCTCATTATTAATAACCGCTTCATTATTAAATGAAACTTCAGAAAAATCATCTATATTTACATTAATTCTATTTAAAATATTAGTAAGTGGTCCAGAATGATTAATATTTAAATCGGGATTATATTTCTCAGATATCAATAACTGATAAGCTCTAAAGCTAAGTCCCTTACATAGTTTTTGGATATCTTCATTAGATAAACGCTTTGAATCCAGTAGTTCTGCTACCGTTATATTATCATTCATTAATATCACCACCTATTATGCTATAAGTATACCACGCAAAAAAGCTTTTTTAAATATAATTCTGTTTCTTTAAATACATAACTAACTTTTTTCTACTAGCATAAATAAGATTATTCACAGTCTTTGTCGGTAAATCCAACAAAATACCTATCTCCGGTCCACTAAAACCATTTATTTTCATTTCTAAAACTTGTGAATTAATAGGGTCAATAGAATGTTTAAATACTATTAATATATCTTGCAGTTGTCCCTCTATCATAAGATCAACTGGGTTTACCGCTATTCCCTCTATAACATCCTCCAAAAGTCCATTCTCATTAATTGAAAGAGACATAGATATAGAACTATTAAGAGCATGATATTTAGCTGTAGAAGCCTGTCTAATAATATTGTAGATCTGTCCCCGTACACAAATAATAACAAAAGTATAAAGCAAAGCATTATTTGCCGTATCATAATTCTCTAAGGCTCTATAAAGGCCAATTAAACTTTCTTGAAAAAGGTCATCATAGTCAAGCCCAAATCTCCTAGCATAATTAAGACTCTTATACACATAAAAGTCTAATAAAGGTTTATATTTTTTATATGCTAAATCATAGGCATCCGGATCGTTTTCCTTTATTAAATACATTAATTCATAATCATTGATATTATTATAATTCATTCATTACCTATTTTTTTGTCTTAACACCTCATAAATCATTACTCCAGCAGCAACAGAAGCATTAAGGCTATTTACCTTCCCATACATCGGAATCGATGCAATAAAATCGCAAGATTCTCGTACGAGTCTACTTATACCCTCTCCTTCATTTCCAATTACAATTGCAGTCTTTCCAGAATAGTTTATTTCCCTATAATTCTGTCCATTCATATCTGCCCCAACAATCCAAAAACCTTGTTTTTTTAATTCTTGTATAGTAATATTCAAGTTTATTACTAAAGCAATCTTAATGTTTTCAATAGCCCCTGCGCTAGTTTTCATAACAGTAGAATTAACTGTCACACCCCTATCTTTAGGAATAATAATTCCCTTAACTCCCGCTGCTTCGCAAGTCCTAATAATAGCGCCCAAATTATGAGGATCTTCTAAATGATCCAAAATAACTAAAAACTGGTCATCATCATTTGTAATTAAATCTGTAAGAGAACAATATTTGTAGTCCTCCACTTCTAACATTATACCCTGATGCACACCCTTTGCAAGTCGGTCTAATTGAAATTTCTCCATAGTTTCTACTTGAATTTTTAATTTTCCTATAGTGAAAAGTAAATTTTCATCATGAAAACCAGCCTGTAAAATGATTCTTCGTACTTTTTCAGGTTTCTTTAAAAATTCTTCTGCTACATTTCTGCCATATACTAACATATTTTACCTCCTAAAATATAATTCATTACATCATCAACTCGACTTGTATTATTAACAAATGTTAAATAACCTATAACAGCTTCCAAAGCCGTTGCATGCTTATAGGTTAAAATATCACAGTTTTTTGGATGCCTACCGCTCTTATAATTACGTGCCCTATGAATAACCGCTAGCTCTTCTTCATTAAAAAAATCCATGTCCAATAATTCTTCTAAAAACTTAGCTTGATTCTTAGCACTTACATATTCTAAAGAGGCTTTCTGTAAGTCATTAACATTTGCTATTTTCTTATTAATCAAAAAAGCTCTCACATAATTTTCATAAATTCCATCTCCTAAATAAGCAAGTACTAAAGAGTTAACTTCTAAAACATTCATATTTACACCATCCTGCTAAATTATAACATAGAAAAAAACAACCATAAAGGTTATTTTACTATATCTTTTAATCATCATGATTAGAAACAATCATAACCATTCTTAATATTTCTAATAAGGTTGTTGCCAAACTAGCAACATACGTAAAAGCTGCAGCTCTTAACATTTTTCCACTGCCTTCTAATTCAGTATCATCTAGAACTGACTGTGTTTTAAGTAACTCCTTAGCTCGCGCCGATGCATTAAACTCAACTGGCAAAGTAATTAATTGAAATAACAAAATAAATAGTAATAATCCAATTCCTAGCCAAGCTAAATTATTAATACTAAAAAGTAGTCCAATCATAATAACAATATAACCAAAATTAGAAGCAATATTTACCATAGGGAAAATAAATCCCCTTAGTTTAATAAATATATATCCTTCCTTATCCTGAATAGCATGCCCACACTCATGAGCCGCTACCGCTACAGAAGCAATACTAGTACCATGAAACACATCCTTTGATAGTCTAACAACCTTCCTATTAGAGTCATAATGATCAGAAAAAATACCCGTCGTTTCTGTCACATATATATCTTCTAATCCATTTGCATCAAGAATTTTTCTTGCAACCTCCAAACCACTAAGGTTTTTCTTGTTCTCCACTTTCTTATATTTACTAAGCTGACTATTAACATATAACTGAGCCGCAATTGTAATTATAGTTCCTATAATTATTAAACCATAACCTGTAAAATCATACCAATAATACATATTTACCTCCTACATCTTTTCATAAATAGTACCTTCTCTAGTATCTAACAACTTATATCCAAGTTTGTTTACCTCATCTCTAATAGAATCAGCAACAATAAAGTTCTTATCTTTTTTAGCTATATTTCTTCTAACAATCAAATCCTGTAAAATACCATCTACTTCTACATTCAATTCTTCTTCATCTTTTATTAAATCTAAAGATAATACTGCGTCAAACTTTTCAACTAAGAAAAGTTTAGTGAAATCAGTTAATGACTCATCCTTCAATACATCATATAAAACAGTTAACATTGAAGCAGTATTAAAATCATTTTCTATAGCATCCTTAAAATTATTAAAATAAAAATCCAATTTTTCTTCATGCAAATCCGGAGTTTTTTTCAAAGACCTTATTTTACTTTTTAATTTCAAATAAGCATTTTCCGCCCCATCTAAAGCTGAAAACGAAAAAACAAGTTGATTACGGTAATGACTATTAAGGCAAAAATATCTATAACTAAGTGGATTATACCCTTTTGTTTCTAGTAAAGACAGTGTTAAAAATTCTCCACTTGATTTACTCATTTTACCACTTTTATCATTTAAATGTTCTCCATGGCACCAATAATTACACCACTTATGTCCAAAATAAGCTTCACTTTGAGCTATCTCATTACTGTGATGAGGGAAAATATTATCTACTCCACCACAGTGAATATCTAAATATTCTCCTAAGTACTTTGCAGAAATACCTGAACATTCAATATGCCAACCAGGATAGCCTACACCCCAAGGAGAATCCCATTTCATTTCCGGATTCTCAAACTTTGACAACGTAAACCACAATCCAAAATCAGCTGGATTCTTCTTAAACTTATCTTCTTCTACTGTATCCCTTACTCCAATTAGCAAATCCTCTGGATTTTTACCTGATAACTGATAATAATCACTAGCCTTACTTATATCAAAATAAACATTGCCATTTGAAATATAAGCATACCCATCAGCCAACATCTTTTCTATCATTTCAATATATACATCAATATTATCACTAGCTTTAGAAACAATAGCAGGCTTCTTAATATTTAACTTATTGCAATCATTAAAAAACTCATCAGTATAAAACTTTGCTACCTCATAAACCGTTTTATGTTCCCGTTCAGCACCTTTTTGCATTTTATCTTCACCGGTATCACCATCACTTGTCATATGGCCAACATCTGTTATATTCATAACTCTCTTAACATCATATCCTAAATAGGTTAATCCCTTTTCAATGATATCTTCAAATATATAAGTTCTTAAATTACCCACATGCGCAAAATGATATACTGTGGGACCACATGTATACATTTTAACAATCCCTGTTTCATGAGGAATAAACTCTTCTACTTGCCTATGTAATGTATTATATAATTTCATATATTCACCTGCTTTTCTTTATATTATATTCTGTAATTACCAATTAAATATGTAATTAATAACCTTTTATCTGTGTTCTTCTTAATTATAACATAAAATAAGAAAAAAAATTCCTATAGAAATATTTTCTATAAGAATTATACCTAATTAAGGCTCTTTATCTTTAACTCCTTTTTCCCCGCTAAAATACTATCAATAATAATATTATCTAGATTTTTATGAATTACTCTCTCTATATTTCTTGCCCCAAACTTATTATATTCTGTATGTGCTAATATACTATCTTTTACCAAATTAGAAAATGATAGTTGAATACCCTTATGATTAAACTTCTGAACAACTTCATGTAATTTTTTATCTATGATTTGTTTTGCAACAGCCTTAGTAATTTTATCAAACAGTAAAATATGTTCAATTCTATTAATAAACTCTAAACTTAAAAACTCCTCTAGTTTACTAAGTACTGATATTTCTCCTTCTTTTCTAAATCCTAAATTCTTGGAAGTAAAACCAATATTAGAAGTCATAAAAATTATAGCATGATCAAATCTAACAACTGTTCCATTAGATAATTTCATTTTTCCCTCATCTAATGCTTGTAAAAACAGTTGTAACACTTCCGGATGAGCCTTCTCTATCTCATCTAATAAAATAATAGAATATGGATAATTACGAAGTTCTTCTAAAACACAACTATAATCTGTATAACCAACATATCCAGGTGGAGAACCAATTATCTTACTAATACTATGACTTTCCTTATATTCACTCATATCAAGTCTAATTAAATGCTCCTCACCTACCAAATACTTAGCATACTCTTTTACTAGTTTTGTTTTTCCTACCCCCGTTGAACCTACAAATAAAAACGAAACTGGTCTCCCATCTGTTCTAAGTCCAAATTGCATTTTTTTAGTTTCTAAACACAACTCACTAATAACCCGATTCTGCCCTATAATTTCCTTTCCTAGATTTATTTCTAATTCCATAAAATCTTTATTTTTAAAATCTCCCGGCTCATAAACTGGTATTTTAGTTTTTTCCTTAATTAAAGCAATAACAAATTCCTTTGAGACCTTTTTAGGACAAGTAATACTAGCTATTTTCAATTCTAAATTATTTATTTTATTCTCAATCTTTTTTTCTTTCTCATAAAATAATGAAGCATTCTTAAAATCTTGCCTTACAATATAATTATTCTTTTCTTTCTTTATTTCTTGATAATTACTCTTTAATTGCTCTAACTTATTAGTTTTATCACTTTTAGAAAGAGCCACTTTAGCGCATACCTCATCCATTAAATCTATAGCTTTATCCGGCTGTTTCCTATCAAATAAATACCTATCAGATAGATCAACTATTAACTCTAGTAAATCATCATCAATAATAACATGATGATAACCTTCATATAATGTTTTCAGCTTTTTTAATATTTGATAAGTCTTATTTTTATCTGGTTCCTCCACCAAAACAGTTTGAAACCTCCTAGCAAAAGCTTTATCCGTTTCAATAAACTTCTTATACTCATCAGTAGTAGTTGCTCCAATTAATCTCATTTTTCCACGAGCCAACACCGGTTTTAAAATATTAGAAGCATCTATAGCCCCCTCTGCCCCTCCTGCTCCTATTAATGTATGAATTTCATCAACAAACAGAATTATTTCCTGATTTTCTTCCACTTCCTTTAATAGCTTATTAATTCTATCTTCAAACTCTCCTCTATATTTAGTACCCGCTACAACCCCTGCCATAGATAAAGACAAAATCCTTTTACCTTTTAACGATTCAGGTACCATATCATTAACAATTAAACGGGCTAATTCCTCAACAATAGCCGTCTTACCTACACCAGCCTCACCTATTAACAAAGGATTATTTTTTCCCCTCCTTGATAATATTTCAATTACTCTTGAAAGTTCTAAATCTCTTCCTACTACTGGATCCATTTCATTTTTTAATACCTTACTATTAAAATCTGTTGCAAACTCCTCTACTGATAACTTTTTATTACCCTTACCTTTTTTATGGATAAGTTTTGTTGAAAAAGACTGATATAAATCATCCAAATCAATGCCCATTCCTAAAAGAATTCTAATGGCAACTCCTTCACCCTCTTCTAACAAAGCTATAAAAAGATGTTCAATAGTTACCTCTCCATCACTATCTTCCTTAGCTTCAAGCATTGCTCCTTCTAAAATCCTCTTTAATAAAGGAGTATATAAAAACCAATCATTAGTTTCTGTTCCTAAACCTATAATAGAAACAATTTCTCCTTTCATTTTTTTATAATCTAAATCATAATCAAGTAATCTTTTTGTAATAGTACAATCCTTGTTTTTTAACATTGCTAATAATAAGTGTTCACTCCCTACATAGGGATGTTTTAATAAAGACATTTCCGCTTTAGCAGTTATCAATACCTTTTGAGCTTCTTCTGTAAACTTTGAAAACATAGATATTCTCCTCTCCATCCATTCTATGTTTATTATGTCTCTATTCATCAAAATTTAATCAACAAAAAAAGAGGTTTCCCTCTTAAATACTATTTTTATACTAACAAAATAATAGTGAAAATAACAAATAGTATAATGAATAATTCTAATAACAACTTCCAAATATGTTTTAACCATTTTCCATAAGGAACTTTTAAATATGCTAATGTTGTCATAAGAACAATACTAGTAGGAGCAAATAACATAGCAAACGCATAAAGTGATTGATACATAACTCCTATTAATGGGAATAATGCATTATCCGTAATTACACTGATAATATATGGTAATGTTCCTTGAGCAACATACATCATATCAATATTAAAGATACTTGCTAATATTGCAGAAGCCCCTAATGTCACCACATTAAATCCCTTTGTTAAAGTCATAAGAAACTTAATAATTGTTAATTGAAATGGATTATAAGTAGCAATTATTAAAACTGTATAAATAAGCATTGCTATAGCAGCAGGGCCTACAGCCTTTTTAAGTCCATTAATAATTCCTTCAATAAACTCACTAAACTTAACTCGATATACAAGTCCTAATACCCCTGTTGCCATTATGACTAACATTGGTAATTGACTCATTGTCCATGTTCCAAATGCTGCAACATTTCCTAATAGCTTAGCAGCAATTGGAAAGCCAAATAATTTAAACTCTGTCACTGCTTTAGTCACAGTCGTAAATAAATCAATCTTGAAAACATTTTCCCATGGAATAATTGCCAAAATCATTACTAATAAAACTAAATCAAATACTACAACAGCGGGCCAAATATGTTTCTTTGATTTATCCTTATCAGGTAATAATCCTTCTTCTACTAAATCACTGTCTACTTTATCATGCTTAGCATAACGCAAAACATTAAATATTAGTAAGACTAATCCTATAACTAAAATAAGTACCTTAGTAGTAATTTCAGTATAAGCACTAGTTGATAAAATATCACTAATATATGGAATATTAGCAGTACCAAAAGTAGTACCCATAATACCAATTAATAATGATCCTACTGTTACAGTAGCAGCTGTTAACTTGTTATATCCCATTGCTAAGACTAACGCAATAACAAACGGAAATACAAATAACATTGCATAATTAAGTCCTGAAACAGACGTAATTACCGTAATTAAAATCATTATAACTATTAAAAATATACTTTCTTTACCCTTAAAGCCTTTTACAATTTTATCCAATAAAGTGCGGTAAACACCAGTCTTAGATAAAACTCCATAAAATGCTCCCACTGCTACGATAAACATAAACAATGTTCCAAAAAATGAAACAGACAAAGCTGGATAAGAGAATAGTTCAAACAAGCCCATTTGTTGTCTAACTCCCCCAGAAATTTCACCATATTGAAAACTAGTTATTGGTAAAATCCAAGTTAATAAAAACATTACCAAAATAGCAATCAATACGACCTTAATTAAATTGTGTTTTTTCATAATACCCTCCCATAATCAATTATACAGCAATTTAACCCTAAATAACAACCAAATAAACTTATTTTATTCAAAAATGCCAAAGAAAAAGGCTCTATCGCCTTTATTTTAACCTCATTGTGGGAAATAGAATAACTTCCCTAATAGAATCACTACCAGTTAACATCATTACAAATCGGTCAATACCCATACCCATTCCCCCTGCAGGAGGCATACCATATTCTAAAGCTTCAATAAAATCAGTATCCATTTCATTAGCTTCATCATTACCTAATTCTTTTTCCTTCATTTGACTTAAAAATCTTTCTTTTTGATCAATAGGATCATTTAATTCCGTAAATGCATTAGCATATTCACTTCCACATATAAATAGTTCAAATCTCTCTGTAAATCTAGGATCTTCACTCTTCCTAGCTAAAGGGCTTATCTCTATTGGATGTCCATAAATAAAAGTAGGTTCTACTATTGTAGATTCAACAAACTTCTCAAAAAACGCATTAACAATATGCCCAAACGTAAAATGCTTTTCTACTACAATATTATTCTTTAAAGCTAAATCTTTAGCTTCTTCATAACTCATTTCCTCAAAAAAGTTAATACCTGTTTCCTTAAGGATAGCTTCTACCATATGTACTCTTTTAAACCCCGGAGCAAGAGAAATATGATGATCTCTCCAATCTAATTCATAAGTACCTAATACATCTTTAGCAACAGTAGAAATTATTCCTTCAGTTAACTCCATCATTCCCTCAAGGTCACTATAAGCTTTGTAAACTTCTATTGTTGTAAATTCAGGATTATGATTCTTATCCATTCCTTCATTTCTAAATAAACGTCCTATTTCATAAACAGCGTCCATTCCTCCAACTAATAACCTCTTTAAAGATAACTCAGTTGCAATTCTAAGATACATATTAATATCTAAAGTATTATGATGCGTTTCAAACGGTCTAGCTGCAGCACCACCTAAAACAGTCCCTAAAACAGGAGTCTCTACCTCTATATAGCCAAGTTTATCTAAATAATTCTGTATTCCCCTAATAATACGAGGTCTCATAAAAGCTACTCTTCTAGCTTCTTCATTCATAATTAAATCAACATAGCGTCTTCTATATCTTTCTTCAACATCTGTTAAACCATGAAACTTCTCTGGTAAAGGTCTCAAAGCTTTTACTAAATGCGTATATTTACTAGCTTTTATACTAAGTTCCCCTGTATCAGTTCTAAACATAGTACCATTAATACCAACTATATCACCAATATCAGCTCTTCTAAAAATAGCATAGTTATCTTCACCTAAAACATCTTCCCTAACATAAATCTGCATTTGTGCATCTCTATCTTGAATATGCATAAACCCAACTTTACCTTTACCACGTTTAGTCATGATTCTACCAGCCACGCATACTGGAATATTAGCTTCAATTAACTCTTCCTTAGTCTCAGTCTGATACTTATTATGCAATTCTATTGCTGTATTCGTAACCTCAAACCTTTGTCCAAAAGGATTAATCCCTTTAGCCCTTAATTCTTCCAATTTTTCTCTACGAACTAATTCTTGCTCCGTTAACTCTGACATAATACTTTCTCCTTCTCTCCATCCATAACTACTCTAGTCCTTGCAATCATGTCATGAATACCTCGTCCATCTTTACGATATAAAACCATAATAATTGTTACAATCATTATTATCATTTGCATAAAGCTAAGTCCAAAACTAAGTACTCCATATATACTCTTAGGCATTAGTAAAACTGATATTAAAGCCAATAAATCCAAAAATATAGACTGAATAATAAGAGCTCTAACTAAATAATGATTCATCGTTAATTTTTGGCTAGAATTATTAGAAACAACCCTAATTTTCATTAAACTCTTACCAATTGTTTGCCCATCTTTCTTATATTGAAAAACCACAAAATATCCTAACGATAATGCTACACTAATAATAACATATATCACATTTGCATAGGCTATATCATAACTTAAATCAAAACTTTGCGCAAGATATTCCTCACTATTTATTTTTTGGCTTAAATAATTGTTTTGAATTTCCTTTTGCTGATTATTTAACTTAACTAAATTTGTAGCTTGTGGAAAAATAGAAAATAATAAACTAGCTGCCGTTGCAACAATCATCATATCTAGAAAAAAAGCTAAAACCCTTGGTAAAAAATAAGCCTTTTTAAAAGGAATACTTTCTTCTCCTGCTGCTTTTAAACTAGTATCCACTTCTACAACATCTTCTAAAGATAAATCATATTTCTCTCTTAAATCTTTGTTAGATAAAGTCTTAAACGCTAATTCTATTTCTTCTAACTTCTTAGTATTTTTATTAGAACTAGTCGAGTTATATTGTTCTTTTAACTTTTTATATTTTGCCCTAATATCCGCAGTTGTAGAACTCCTAGCTATTCCTAATAATTGATAATAATTTTCCTTCATCAGTTTACCTTCCTTCCAAATTAAGTTTATATTCTTCTAATACAGTAATTATATCATTAATACTAGTAAGTGAAAAGATTTTATTCTTCAACTCATTAACTCCATCTAAGCCTTTTAAATACCACCCTATATGGTTTCTAATTTCTAAACAGGCTACTTTAGAATCTTTTAATGCTGATAAATAACGTAAATGCTTTAAGCACATATCAATTTTCTCACCCTTACTTGGAAGTGGTAATAACTCTCCATTTTCTAGATAATGAACGGTTCTTTTAATTAACCAAGGATTGCCTAAAACTCCTCTTCCTATCATTACTGCATCACATTTAGTCTCATCCAGCATTTTTTTAGCTAGTATAGGAGTAGTCACATCCCCATTACCAATAACTGGAATGGAAACATTCTCTTTTACTAAACGAATTATATTCCAATCAGCTGAACCTGTATAACCCTGGCTCCTAGTTCTAGCATGAACCGTAATAGCTTTAGCTCCTGCCATTTCACATATTTTAGCTACCTCTACAGCATTAATACTATTTTGATCCCATCCACTTCTTATTTTAACACTAACCGGAATAGGAACTGCTAAAACCACCGCTTCTACAATATCTTTAATCTTACTAGGATCCTTTAATAACGCTGCTCCCGCTTGAGCCCTTACTGCTACCTTTGGAACAGGGCACCCCATATTAATATCAATGATATCTGGATGCATTGTATTATAAATATACTTAGCGGCTTCAACAAAAGAATCCTTATCAGCCCCAAATATTTGTTGAACGATAGGTCTTTCACTGTCTTCCATATAAAGCATATCTACTGTTTTCTTATTATTATAAAATATTGCCTTATCACTAACCATCTCAGCATATATTAACCCACAACCCATTTCCTTTATAATCTTTCTAAAACTAGAATTACCAACCCCAGCCATGGGTGCTAACACTACCTGATTATTAATACTCACATTCCCTATATTCCATTTCATAAAATCACCTGTTAAAAATTATACCATTAAAAGAACTATTTTAATAGGTATAGAAAAACGAGGTTTATTCCCTCGTATCTTTAATAAATCCTTTGCATTTATAAACAGCCAAACTATATGGTTGCATATACATAGCTTTAGTAAGTATCTTTTCTTTTGGTATATTATTATCATAGTCAACATGTTGTTCTAAAATAGTTCTATTTTTCTCAACTAACATAAAAGACTGATAACCATCCGTAATAAAATCATATCTATCTAACGGCTTTTTTACTATATCATTAATCTTTGGACATTGCTGTACTCCACTAAATAATATTCTAGCACATTTATTACATATACTATAAGTATCTAAATGATAACCATTTTCTAAAACCCCAATTATTCCATTAATTTTTTGAATATAAATCTGAGGTCCTAATTCTTCGGATTTTTCTTTTTCAAAATTTTGCATCTATTCTACCCCCTTAATGCCCGCTATTATAACAGAAAAAGGACTATTTTTCAAGTCCTTTATTTTCTGCTTTTAATTTCTCGTTTTCCTTTATATCTTTTGTCTTAGTTGAATTAGTCTTTTTATCATCAACTTTTACTTCAGTAATCTCTGGTGGCATAACTCCATATTCTACTAAATAATCTATTTGTTCCTTAGTTAATGTCTCATTTTCAATCAAAGAATCTGCTATCAACTTAACTAAATCCTGATTATCAAGTAATACTTTATTAGCTTTCTTATAACATTCATCAATAATTTTACGCATCTGTAAATCTATCTCATGAGCAATTTCATTAGAAAAATTACGACTCTTATTATAATCTCTTCCTAAGAATACTCCATTATCTTGTTGTTCTAACTGAACAGGTCCTAAATCACTCATTCCATACTCAGTTACCATAGCTCTAGCAATTTTTGTAGCTCTTTCAAAATCATTATGTGCACCAGTTGATACCTCATTAAACTTGATTTCTTCTGAAACTCGCCCTGCTAATAAACCTGTTATTTGTTCTAATAATTCTGTTTTAGTAGCAAAATACTTTTCTTCTTTAGGTAACATCATCGTATACCCACCAGCATTGCCCCGTTGTATAATAGTTATCTTCTGTACATCATCAGCATCTTTTAATTTAATTCCTATAACAGCGTGACCAGCTTCATGGTATGCAACTAATTCTTTCTCTTTTTCAGTATATTTACGAGATGTTTTAGCCGGACCTGCAATAACCCTATCCGTAGCCTCATCAATTTCACTCATTGTAATTTGTTCTTTGTTTCTTCTAACCGCTAATAAAGCTGCTTCATTAAGCAAGTTTTCCAAATCTGCTCCACTAAATCCCGGAGTTCTTTTGGCAATATTAGTTAAAATAATATCCTTATTCATTACTTTATTTTTGGCATGAACTCTTAAAATATCTTCTCTTTCTCTAACATCAGGAAGTCCTACCATAACTTGACGATCAAATCTTCCTGGTCTAAGTAAAGCCGGGTCTAATACATCAGCACGGTTAGTTGCCGCAATAACAATTATCCCTTCATTTGCCCCAAACCCATCCATTTCAGTTAATAACTGATTTAAGGTTTGCTCTCTTTCATCATGTCCACCACCAAGTCCAGTTCCACGTTGTCTACCTACTGCATCTATTTCATCTATAAATATTAAACATGGTGCATTATGCTTAGCCTGTTTAAACATATCCCTTACTCTACTAGCTCCTACACCTACAAATAATTCAACAAAATCAGAACCACTAATATAGTAAAATGGTACATTTGCCTCACCTGCTACAGCTCTAGCAAGTAATGTTTTACCTGTTCCAGGAGGACCTACTAATAACACACCCTTAGGAATTCTTGCCCCTAATTTCTGAAATTTCTTAGGGTTCTTCAAAAAGTCTATTAATTCTTTAACTTCTTCTTTTTCTTCCTTTAAACCGGCTACATCACTAAAAGTAACCTTGTTTTTCTCAGAACTAAGCTGAGCCTTACTCTTACCAAAATCCATTGATTTATTAGCACCATTCATCTGTCTAGTAAAAAAGAAAAATGCTAATCCTCCAAGTAATAAAAATGGTACTACATTGATCAAAATAAGTAAAAGAGAACTTGATTCTGGATCTGCTTCAGTTTTAAATTTAAAACTGTGAGCTTCATGAGTCTCTAAAATCTTCTTCATTACTTGATCAGATAAAGGTACTCTAGCGTAAAATGTTTCGTTCTTACTATAAGTACTTAAACTACCTCTAATTTCATAAACAGATGCCCTATCCTTAGGCGTTACTATTACCTCTGTAACACTACCATCATTAAGAGACTTCATTAACTCATCATAAGTTAAAACATTAACCTTTTGATTAAGAGTATTAAAGAAATAAAACACTCCTAACATTAATAAAAATAAAAATATGTATGGAACTAAACCTCTTTTAACCGTTTTCTTATTCATTGTTTTCTCCTTGTTAATAATATTTTATTAGTATATCACATTTATCACTTTTTTGTTTATTAAATTTACTCTTTTTCAAACCTGGAATCCAAACAATAACATCCTTAGAGTCTACAACAATTGGCCACAACTCCCTATCTCTTAAAGCTATCTTTTTATCAATCATAATATCTTTAACTTTTCGGTGCCCTATTGTGCCCTTCATTTCCATTTTATCTCCATGTTTTCTTGTTCTAACATAAAGGGGTAAACTAATTTCCTTACTATCAAGTCGGCATATATCATTTCCATTATTATCAGAGGTATCAATAACCTCTAAATGTTTACCATTAGGCAATATAGCATAGTCAATTAACTCAATTTCATAATTAGTTACATCTCCTACTTCCAAAGCTACTGTTACTTCATCATAACTCTTAGTTACCTTAATATTATTTGGTAAATAAATAAAACTATTACTCTTTTTAGAACAAATTAATTCTTGAATCAAATGTACATGAGAATCATTAATTAACATTAAATCATCTTGATATACACTTTCTAAAATTTCATAGATAACTCGCATTTGTAAAAGACCATCTAATTCTAAATAATTTGGGATATATAGAATACTATCTTTATAAACTTTTGAAAAAACTTTTTTAGTTTGTAGGTCAATATACTCATCATATTCCTCTAATAGCCTGCTAAACTTCAAAAACTTTTCATGAACATGAGGATCCTCTTTTTTAAAAAAAGGTAATATTTCCTTTCGATAACGATTTCTCGTATACTTAGGCTTACTATTGGATTTATCAGTAACAAAAGGTATTTTATTTTTTTTAGCATAGTCTAAAATTTCCTGTTTAGTAAAAGATATTAAAGGTCTGACTAATTTATAATTGTTTTTTTGGACAACTTCACTAAATCCACTATACCCTTTAAGTGTAGAACCTCTAGTAAGTCTCATTAATACTGTTTCAATCAAGTCATCACCATGATGAGCTGTCATCAAATAATGCGCCTGATATTTATTAACAAGGTCTTCAAAAAACTGATAACGAATATTTCTAGCTTCATTATGAAAATTATCATCACCATAAGCTTCAATAGTCATAGATTCAAATATTACTTCGTGCTGTTTACACCATTCTTCAACAAATATCTTTTCTTTTGCACTAACACTTCTAACGTTATGATTAACATGTGCACAAACTAAAGAATAGCTTATTTTTTTCCTTAATTCTACTAATAAAGCCAGTAAAGTAAGAGAATCTGGTCCCCCAGAAACTCCTACTACAATAATTTCATTATCTTTTATGCCATACTTTTCTAATGACCTTAATATTTTCTCTTTCATATATCCCCCTTAATAACAAACCAGCACTCTAAGGAATACGAATAATAAATTCTCCATCTTTAGAATATAAATACTTTTCTCTAGCGTAACGCGCTATATAATCAGGATCTTGCAATTTTTCCACATCTACTTTTAAAACCTCTTCTTTTTGCTTAAGCTCAACCAATTGCTTTTCTAAAAAAGATTTTTCTTGATACTTTTGAACTATCTCAATCCAGTATTTACCTATCATAAGTATTAAACAGCTAATTACAATAAGAGAACTAGTACCAAACAAAAACAATCTTCTTACAGACTTCTTTTTACTCTTACTCTTAGCCATTTAACAATCACCTACTCCATATCACTTAGTATAACAAAAATAGTCAAAGTATTTCAACCCTTAAAACAATTGTTCCACAATTTTACAAAATTTAACCGTAAAGAAAAAATAGGTTATGCCTATTTTATCAACTATGCTTTTTTTTTAATTTTGGCAGTATTTTAAATCTAATTATTTTAATTACAAAATTCCCCAAAACAAAGCCTACCACTAACAGCATCATAAAATAAATATGTAACATCCCACCATTTATATGACACAATATAATAAAATATAAAAACACATTATCTATTACAAACAAAACACTTGCAATAACCCTAGTCACTTTTTTAGAAGTAAAAAGAATTTTATAATTAAGATTAAGTAATAAAGAAAAAAATATGCCATATAGCAATGAAAATATCATTGACTGCAGCTGTACCTCTAAACACATTATTTAAACAACCTGTTAATAATGCCATTTTCCTTATCTTTTTTATTTCCTTCTTCTATATATGCAAAAGACTTAATAAGTCCTTTAATTGAAACATTTCCTTGCAACGTATCTAACTTAATTAACTCTAATGAATCACCCTTAATTACTAAATAACCCATTACCGTTTCCATCAAAAACTCCTCATCATCAAAACTCTCTATTCTTTTTACTCCCGATATTAAGGCACTTTTCCTTTCGACAACTGTAATTCCATGATTATAATTATTTATTGTTCCATTAGTTTCTTTATCCATAACTTGTCCTCCCAATAAATAATATGCCTCTTTACTATTTATAGAACAAAAAAAAGACTTACTCAGTCTTTCATAAATATTATTCTACTTCTGAAACAGGAATTTCTGGAGCAGAAACATCAGATGCTACTGGATTTTCAGCATTTTTATATGCTTCTAATACTGTTTCTTCAAACATAGAACGAACTTCTGGATTTATAGGATGTGCTATATCACGATAACCGCCTGTTGCTGTTTTACGACTAGGCATAGCAATAAATAATCCTGTATCTCCCTCAATAATACGAATGTCATGTACAGCGAAACAATCATCTAATAATACTGATGCAATTCCCTTCATACGTGAACCTTCTTTTTCAATCTTACGAACATTTACAGATGTAATTTTCATTTGCCTATTCCTCCCTTAAAGTTTAACACTTTATACCAATATAATATAACAAAACGCCTTAAAATGCAAACACTTTTTAGACTGATAGTTGTTATAAAGCTTATATAAATAGTGAATTAACCTTATCATAAATTAAAATTGCTTCTTTTATCCATTTTTTTAATTTCTAAATGCAAGGTTAAAATATCACTATAACTAAATGATTTTACTAGTCCATTACTATTTTTCAATTTAATTATAAAAATTCCTGGATAAGTGTTTAAAATAGTCCCTGTAAACTCTTCTATCTGATTTCTTGCCCCATTAAATTTAAAACTAAGTGTTTGTCCTTTATAGTCCTCTATTTCTTTTTTTATTGATGCTATTGTCATCTAGGATATCCTACAAACATCATTCCATTAGTAATAATGCCCCCTATACCAGCCTTACCATACTTAGTTTTATCTAATATTTTAATTAAATCAATGGGTTTATTCTTATCTGACAGACCAATACTACAAGCTACAATAGCGGGATCTAAAGCATGAATATTAACTCTCTTTGGGCTACTAGCAAAATTGGCTCCTGCCTTTATTAATTCCTCGTAATCACTTTGACAAGCGCCTGCTATTATCACCAGCTTTTCCTGACTATGTTCATATTTTCTTGTTGCTTTAATAGCGTCTACAAAATTTTTTGTATTCTTATAATTTTCTATATTATGTATATCACCATTATTTTTATAATAAGCATCATGGCCAGTAATTACTACAATATCCGGATTTAAATCTTCTAAATAACCGGCTATTTCTAAAGCAATCTCTGATTCTCTAAGATTAACCCCATATGCCATTATATTAAATTTTTTATAAAAAGTCATACACCTATCTAAATATTCCTGATCTCCGTCAATATGTAGCACTTTCCCAGGTAAATAAAAGTACTCATTTCGCTCTAAATTTAAAAAAGAATCCATTTTTTCCATCATTCTACTGTCATCTAATATTGGTTGATCCGATTCTACTTTCTTTAAATCACTAATAGCACTATCTGCATAAAGTCTAATATTTACTCCCTTTAAGGATGCAATTTCACCATCAATTGCCATAATTTTAAAAATAGTATCATTATGATAAGAGTTACGAGATACTAAATCTCCAATTTTAAAAAGCATATAATCACCTCACGTCATTATATGCCTATATTTAAATTTTATTCTTCCGTTAAATAATTACTTATAAATACAAAATCTTCTAATGTTAATTCCTCAGCTCTATTAGTCAATTTTTTATTTAAACTATTTAAAGCTTGTTCAACCTTATCAAGGTTATATTCCTTTAAGTTATTTCTCAAGTTTTTCCTCTTAAATTTAAAACTATTTCTAACTAAAGTAAAAAAATGAGTTTTATCATGTAATGGTAAAAGAACCTTCCTTTTAGTTAACGATATAACTATACTGTCTACATTTGGCTTAGGGATAAAACTATCTTTACTCACTAAAAATTCGCTTTTTATATCAAAATAATAATTCAAAAAAACCGTTAATGAACTATACTCCTTAGTGCCTGATTTTGCATTGAACCTTTCTCCGACTTCCTTTTGTACCATGATTACTATTTTATCCACTGGAATATCTTCTTCTATAAACTTAGTAATTATTGGTGTTGTAATATAATAAGGTAAATTAGCTACTAAATATAAGTGATCAAAGTTATATCTAGCAATATCATCTTTAATATTTCTCTTTAAAAAATCAGCAAAAATTATATCAATATTAGTAAACTTATTTAATTCTATATCTAATATATTTTCAAGTTGAGAATCTATTTCATAAGCTAAGACTTGAGAAGCCCTAAGCGCTAATTGCTTAGTTAGCATTCCTGAGCCTGGGCCTATTTCAATCACTAAAGATTTAGCTTCTATATTTGCTGCATCCGCTATTTTAGCAACAATGCTCTCTTCCTTTATAAAGTTCTGACCAAGACTTTTTTTAAACTTAAATCCGTATGTATTCATAATATATTGGATAGACCAGTTCCAGTCCTCACCTCGTTTTCCCATGTAAGATAGTCCACTATTTCCTTACAAATTAAATATTGATTAAAATAAATATAAACACTAAAATACTCAGTTATACCACATCTAAACTAGTTCCTTAGTAACACTACTATATCACTATTTACTAATTATTTAAAGAAAAAAGAAGCTTATACTTCTTTTAAAAACTTGCATCTTCTGGTATTTCTTTAACTTCCTTAGGTAAAATGTTTGACTTATCATTAACAGATACATTTTTCTTTTTTGGGGCCTTTTCTTTCAAACCTGAAATAAATAATAATACATTTGAAATACTTAAACCATATAGCATTATTTGTAGTGGAGAAATCATATCTGAATAATAATTAAAATTTATATTATATCCCAACCGAATTGTTGCTATCATATTTGGATCAAAAATAGCTCTATATCCTACAAAAATGAAAAGGCAAAATACCAAGCAACTCGTCATATTATAAAATAAATTATCTTTTACTACCTTTTGATCTAAAATCATATTAATGGCAAATAAAAGAAACAAAATAACATACGGTAAAAATACAGATACAGATTGAATCAAATTTTTATCTAACCGTTTATACATAAAAACAATTATATAAAATGTAAAACCAAAACTAATTAACAAAAGAAATAACTTTAAAATATAGAAAATCTTATTTAATACCTTTAACATTAACGTACCTCCTTAGTTTCTTGTTGAAACCAAATTGAGAGTTCCTCTACAAGTCCTGCCACCTTATTATAAGATGTCATTAACTCATAATATCCATCTTTAACATTATTTCTAATAGTATTAGAAACAAGTTCAGTATTAAAATAATAACTACTGTTATTTAATAAATCCTTCTTTAAATAACTAGTCTCTGATTTTAATCCGTTTAAATATAAATTAAGCATTTTTTCATTTTGCTTTAAAAAAGGACTATCTATCTTATTTTCTGTAGCATTTGCAAACCACATAAGGTCTGATACAACGCACTTACCAAGAATATTATTTTCAAAAGATTCTCTTAACTGATAAATATCTACAATAGATAATTCCGTTTTCTTTTGGAAATCCTTCATAACATCATTATTTAATTCTTGATAACATTCAGTTAGTTTTTGATTAGCACCCATCATTTGGAAAGAAGTAAGCTTTCCCTTATAGTTATTAACATCAAAATTAGATAAATTACTTTTAATAGCATCTAACATATTGTTATATCTACCAACTGTAGCATCTGTAGATATTGAGACAGAAAATGTTTTAGCTATCTCCGCCTGATGATATAAATTAATAATTAAATAGAAAGAAGCAAAGGCAAATACTAAACCTAAAAATGAATAACTGACAATCTTACAATATTGTTTTAAAAAATCTTTCATTAAATCACCCCTCATTATTAATTGGCTGAACTACTATTTTAAAATGATAATGTTTATTCTTCCAATCAGATGAACCAGCCCGTAGTGGCACCCACATTCTTAGTTCAAATAACTGCTCCTCACCACCCTTTATTTCTCTAATATCTAGGACATTAGTTTTAACTTCTCCTAATTCCTTAAGAGATATCTCCTGATGATTAGATATTAACTGATAACGTAACTGTTCTCTTTTTAACAAAGTATTAGGCGTACAACCATCATCTATTACTCCAAGCGGTAAATCTTCAATTAGTAACTTATATGTACCGTTAACTTTGCCTATATTTTTTATTTTAAAATTATAGCCAGTCAACATTTTACCATCATCATCAGTCATAGGGATCATATTTTCAAGTACTAGTCCAGTTTTATTATCATCTAAAACTATTTCTAAAACTGCTACTTGAGACTGATTAATATCCCCTGGTCTTTGAAAAGCAAATGATACTCCAAATATTAACACTAAACCAATAATTAAAATACAAAATAAAGTAATTGGATAAGATATAGTAAATTTACTTTGCTTATTTTTCTTCATGCTTTATGTCTCCCTTCCCATTTGATGTTAATTCAGTATCATCACCATCTGTTTTCATACTATTAGGCATATCATCTATCTTTTTAGGCTTTTTGTTCTTACTATTACTTAACATTAAAGTTTTAATAAGTTTAATAATATCATAAATAATAATTCCTAAACACGGTAATACTATAGCAATAATCCATCCATATGCCGTAGCTAAAAGCTGCTGAATATAGCCTAACATAGGTATTTTAAACATGGCCTTTCCAATAACATTTTTTTCCAGTACTATCCAAGGATCTTCAGCATTATTATTATCCCCTTTTGTTCTAAAACGATACCTACCCATATCATCTTGATCTTTTGCTACTACTCTATGAGTAATAGTTTTACCATATGAAATGGCATCATCTGATACATAAGTAATAATATCCCCAACTTTAATTGATGCAGGTTGAGACCGACGATTAATTATTGCGTCATTTACCATAATAGTTGGATCCATACTATTAGTAATAATTACATATGCACTAAATATTGGCGCTGTTGGATTCCCACTTGCAATATTTTGCTTCTGTTCTACAACGTAAATTATAACTGTAGTAGCTATTAATAATAATAGAAATAAAACAGAATACATAAAAACACTAGCTAAAAAATGTAATATTGATTTAATTGTCTTCATATTCTAAACATCATCTCTATTCTTTTTATTCTACTTAAATGATAACAAACTTTTTATAATAATACAAGAAAAAAACACCACTAAGAAGTGGAGTTTATTTAAT
>JAVWCU010000004.1:0-45729 GCA_036648855.1 Bacilli bacterium | reverse complement strand
GCCTTAGCTTTATTAAAGGCTAATATAGATATTGAGGTTATAACAAAAGCAACAGGCTTAACTATTAAAGAAATAAACCAGTTAAATAATAACCTATTATAAATCTTTGGTTTTTTATAAAAGCTTGAGTTTATTATTTGACTTCTGTTATATAATATGATAAAGTTATAAACGCAAGTAATTATGTATTAAGGAGGAAAAGAACATGGCTGTTAAAGTAACAAATAGAAAACCATCATTTGGTAATCAACGTTCTCACTCTCTTAGAGCTACTCGTCATAAGCAAGGATTAAACCTTCAAATTGTTCGTTTAGAAGACGGAACTAAAGTGAGAGTAACTACTAGAGAAAAAAGAACTTTAAAGAAAAGTGAAAAGGCAGCCGCTTAAGCTGTCTTTTCTTTTGTTTATTTTCTTAAATCAGTTATAACTTCTTGATAATTATCACTTTTTAAAATACAAGAACCACTAACTAAAATATCTGCTTCTTTTACATAATCCTTTGTTTCTAAATTAATACCACCATCTATCATTATTTTAATATCTAAATTATTTTCCTCTATTTTTTCTTTTAGTTTAGCTAATTTAACTGTAGTTTCTAAAATAAATTCTTGGCCACTTTCCCCTGGTACTACACTCATTAAGACAACTAAATCAAGTTGTTCTAAATAAGGGAAAATCATTTCTATATCTGTATTAGGACTAATAGCTAAACCACATTTAATACCGTATTTATGGACTAAAGAAATTAAAGACAATATGTCTTTTTCTAGTTCTACATGAAAAGTTATATACTCGGTATTAAGTTTAGCAAATTCTTTAATAGCTTTTATAGGATCTATTACCATTAGATGTACATCTAATCTTTTTGAAGTGTATTTATAAATATTCTTTAATTCTTTTATAGCTAAAGACTTGTTATTTACAAACTTACCATCCATAACATCAACATGAATATAATCAACATCTGTAACATTTAGTTTTTCTAAATCTTTGGATATTTGATTACTGCTTAAAAATGATGCTGAAATTTTCATTATCTCACCTGCTTTTGATTAATTATTTTTTCATATGTTTCATAACGACTAGGTAATATTTTATGATTAGCTAAAGCCTTTTTAACTGAGCATTCTTTTTCTCTTAAATGCATACAATCTTGAAATAAGCAGGGATATTTTTTAAATTCTATAAAACCATCTCTTATTTCTTCTTTACTCATATAGGCAAAGTCTAAAGAAGAAAAACCTGGTGTATCTAGAACTTTTCCCCCATATAGTTCAAGTAATGAAACACAACGAGTAGTATGTTTACCTCTTCCTAAAGCAACAGATATTTCCCCTGTTTCTAGGTCTAATTTAGCATCTATTTTATTTAAAAGAGTTGACTTACCTGCTCCTGTTTGGCCAGTTAGGACACTCGTTTTATTTTTAAACAAAGTCTTTATACTGTTAATCTGATCATTTTCTAAAACTGTGTACCCTAAGCCTTCATAATACTTCATGATTGTTCTTATGTTAGTTTGTTCTTCTTGAGTTAATAAATCCATTTTTGTAAGACATATAATTGGTAAAACTCGGTAATAATGCATTACTACTAGTAGTTTATCTAATAAATTAGGAGAAAAATCAGGGCTTTTAACACTTGTTATAATAAAACCCTGATCTATATTAGCGACACTTGGACGAATTAAAGCATTTTTTCTTGGTAAAATATCATTAATTACACATTGTTTATCATCAAATAAAACATTATCTCCTACTAAAGGAAGTATATGTTTATTTCTAAATTTACCACGACATTTACAACTATATAAAGTATCCCCACTATATACAAAATGGGTATCACTCAATATTTTAACAATCTGTCCTTGCATATTTCCCCCTTATGGTTTTAGTGGACTAGTAGGATCAACTGGTGGTTCCCCAGGGTTAGTTACAGTACTTGGTTCCTTGGCAATTACTACTTTTAAAGTAGAACCTGATACTATAGGAGTTTTAGGGGCTCTTGATTGACTAATTAACATACCTTTAGTATATTGAGCTGTTTCTTCATAATCAACAGTTAAAGTTATATTATACTTCGTACAGAAGTTCTTAATATCTTCTAAGACCCAACCTTCTTCTACCATATTAGGATAACCATCTACTATTTTAGGTATATATAAGATAATAGTATCTCCCTCAGAAACTTTAGTACCTGGTTTAATACTCTGTTCAATTATTTCCTGATTAGTATACTCTTTAGCTGGGTCTCCATCTTTCTTCTCAATAGTTACTTTTAATTTATGCATATTTTCTAAAAGAGTTTTAATTTCAATATAATTAGCTCCTAAATAATCTTCTATGACATAGACTTTCTTACCAAGAGACTCTGTTATAGTAATTAAAGTACCCTTCTTAACACTACGACCAATGGAAGGTTCTGTACTTACTACTTTACCTTTATCTACATCACTTTCTATTTTATTAGTTTGAACTTCTACCCCAAAACCTGCTTCTTTAAGAATAGATTCAGCATCAATTACAGACTTACCTGTGACATCTGGTATCTTAACATCTGGTATCTTAGTAAGAGATGGAATAAGTAGGAAAATAGAAGCTATTACTACAATTATAACCCCTAAAATACCTGATAATATCCAAATCCAAGTATTAGTTCTTCTAACAGTGTCATCTTCTTTAATCTGTTTAACTAAATCTTCTGTTTCTTCAGATATAATAGGTTTCTTTTCTTTTTTAACTACTACTTTATCTTCTATTTCATGTTCAGGATATGGGTAGATATATTTAGCTTCATCTAATCTCTCATCATTTAAAACAGTAAGTAAATCTTCTCTCATTTCTTTAGTATCATGATATCTATTTTTTGGATTTTTAGCAGTAGATTTTAAAATAACATTTTCTACGCTTTGAGGAATAGAAGGATTCTTAGTTCTAACACTAGGGATTGTATCCCGCATATGTTTTAAAGCTATTTCAACAGCATTATCCCCTTTAAATGGTAAGCCCCCTGTTAGTAATTCATAAAAGACTATTCCCATGGAATAAATATCACTTCTAAGAGTACATCCCTTACCACTAGCTTGTTCTGGAGGTAAATAATGAACTGATCCCATAACTGAATTAGTTTGAGTTAACTGAGTACTATTAAGAGCCATTGCTACTCCAAAATCAGTTATTTTAATACAACCATCATCTTTAATTAAAATATTCTGTGGTTTAATATCTCGATGAACAATACCAGCTTCATGAGCTTGTTCAATTCCTTCTGTAAGCTGTAACATAATATCAATAGATTCACTTAAAGTAAGAGCTCCTCTTTTTTTAACTAACTGTTTTAAAGTCTTTCCATCTACATATTCCATTACGATATAGTAAGTTCCATTATCTTCCCCTACATCATACATTTCAACAATATTAGGGTGTGATAAACTAGATGCTGATAAAGCTTCTCTTTGAAAACGTCTAACAAACTTCTCATCATTTGCTAAATCTCCCCTTAATACTTTAATTGCAACATCACGGTCTAATATAACATCATGTGCTAAATAGACATTTGCCATACCACCTTCGCCAATACTTCTAATAATCAAATACCGATCATTAATTTTTTGCCCCTTATTTACCATTTATTTTGCACCCTCTTTACTTCTTATTAAATAGGCTATAGAAATATTATCTGTTCCCCCACGATTATTAGCTTTATTAATTAGTTTTATCACTTTATCCTCAATAGATAAATCACTTAATAAAACTTTTTCTATTTGTTCTTCTTCTAACATATTAGTTAAACCATCACTGCAAAGAAATAAAGCATTTACTCCCATATCACAATCAAAAATATCTATATCAATTGGATCATTTGCTCCTAAGGCTTTCATTAAAACATTTTTCTTTGGATGATCTTTGGCTTCGGCTTCAGTTAATTCACCAGCTGAGACTAAGAGATTTACTAAAGTATGATCATATGTTACTTTATGAAGTTTATTATCTTTCATGACAAAACCACTTGAATCTCCAATATTACCAAATAATAAATAATCAGCAGTTTGAATAGCAATTACTAAAGTGGTCCCCATCCCTTTACTTTCAGGATGTTCTTTAGCATAATCAAAGATAAGACCATTTATTTCAGTTACACTATCTCTTAACCAGTTTACAGCTTGCATTTTTTCCATATGAAGGAAGGTCTCAGTAAAGTGTTTACCTAAATAACTAATAGCAATACTAGATGCTATTTCACCAGCAGAGTGACCTCCCATGCCATCTGCAACTGCAACTAGATAATCAGATTCTATGTTGCTAGTAATAATAACACTGTCTTCATTATGACTTCTAACTTTACCTGGATCTGTTAAATAAAATGATTCCATGTTATTCCTCCTTTTTGCTTCTTAACTGTCCACAGGCAGCACTGATATTAGATCCAAACTCACGCCTGATTGTCACGCCTATTTTATTTTTCTTTAGTATATCATAAAATGAAAGAATCGTTTCTTTATTACTTCTTTTCCACTTCAAATGATTTGTTTCATTATAAGGAATTAAATTAACATAGCAGTTTAAACCTCTTAAAAGTTTAACTAGTGCTAAAGCATGTTCTTCTTGATCATTTATCCCCTCTAATAATATATATTCAAAAGTTAGTCTTCGCGATGTATTATCTATATAATTTTTTAAAACTGGCATTAGATCCTTTAGGGGATAAACTTTGTTAATAGGCATTAGTTCAGTCCTTAAAGAATCATTTGGGGCATGTAAACTAATAGCTAGGTTAACCTGATATGGTAATTTAGTAAACTCTATTATTTTAGGAATAATACCACAGGTAGAAACAGTAATATGTCTACTTCCTAAGGCAATTCCTTTGTTATGATTAATTATTTCTATAAAATTAATTACTTCTTGATAATTATCAAACGGTTCTCCTATTCCCATTAAAACGACATGACTTACTCGTTCTTTAATATCTAACTCTACCGCTAATATTTGGGATACCATTTCTGATGAAGTTAAATTACGAACTTTTTTCAGTCTTCCACTTTCACAAAAAGTACAACCCATATTACAACCTACTTGAGTAGATATACAAAGACTATTTCCATAATCATGGCGCATCAACACTGCTTCTATTTGTTCTTTATCTATTAATTCAAACAGGTATTTATTAACTTCTTTTTCTCTTTCTATTTTACGAGCTGATAATTTTTCAAAATAAAAATCTCTACTTAATAAAGCTATTACTTCTTTTTTTAAATTTGTCATTTCATTAAAACTACTAACTCGTTGATTATATAACCATTCATATACTTGAGTTGCTCTAAATTTTTTATCATTATTTAAAATAAAATAATTTTCTAGGCTAAGTAATGTTTCACCATAAATACTTTTCATAGATTCCAACTCCTACTAAGCATTATATCATAACGCTTAGCTTTTATAAATGACCAATTGGTAAAAAAGTGTCAAGTGAAATTAACAATCAATTAACTTTAGGAATAGTAAAATCGGCAGTTTGATTAATATTGGTATATTCTAAAGTTATAATCAATTTACTAACATGCCCCTTCGTTAATTTAGAATAATAATCGATAAAGTTAGATAAATCATACTCTACTTTAGTAATATTATTATTTGCTCTAGTCACTATAATTTTATCATCTTTTATTTCGGCTATTTCAAAACCATCATAATCAATATCTGGGGTAAAAACATCAAATATATCAAGGACTGCAACCGTATAAGTACTAATATTAGATGCCTCTTTTGCTTCTCCTAAGTCTAAAACGGCATTTAGTTTAGTTAAATCTAAAAAAGTAGGATATAAATAAGGATTAGTAGTTACTACATATTTAGAGTTTTCCTTACTCAAATAGTTATCTCCTAATTTATAAAAGTTCCTAGTTTTACCATTTATAATACTAGTGAATTCTTGTTTATTATCAAAAGTTTTTCCAGTAAAGATAGCCGTATTATCATTTTCTTTAATAGTATAAACAAAGTTATAATTACTTAGTATATTACTAGGTTTAGGAGTTATTAAAGGACTTGGTGTGGGTGATGATACAGGCTTAGAAGGATTGTTACTACTACCAGTTCTAATAAATACGATAAGAACTATGAAGATGATTCCATAGAAGACAAAAAAGACAATTCCTCTATATTTTTTATCTTTAAGAATTTCACTAAAATTAGTTTTTTCATTCTTTTCCATTTAACACACCTCTTTTATTATTAATTATATTATACCTAGATTTAAAAATAAAGCTATTTCACTTACAGCAAAATAACTTTACATAAATAATAAATATCTTTAATCTTGTCTACTTTTTAGTTTCTACTGGAAGGGCATCTTTTCTAGATAAATTTAAACGACCTCTTTTATCAAGTCCTAAACATTTAACCATGATTTCATCCCCTAAGTTAACTACATCTCCTGCTTTATCAACTCTTTCGTTAGATAACTGAGATACATGAACCATGCCCTCACAACCAGGCCATAATTGAACAAAGCACCCAAAGTCTTCAATTTTAACAACTTTAGCAGTATAAATTTTACCTTCTTCAGCTTCTTTAACAATATTTTTAATCATTTCAGCTGTTCGTGCTATAACTTCTTTATCAGTATGATAGATAACAACCCGTCCATCATCTTCTAAATCAACTTTAACTGCATTAATATTATTAACATCTAAAACATTACTTGCCTCACAAATAATCTTAGTAATCATTTCTCCACCACGACCAATTACTTCTTTAATTTTTTCTGGTTTAATCATAAATGTCATAGTCTTTGGAGCATATTTACTAACTTCTTTACGAGGTTCTTTTATTTGTTTAGTGATTGTTTCTAGTATTTCTAATCTAGCTTTAAGGGCTTGATCTAGAGCTTCTTTTAGAATGTTCTTAGTTATACCCTTAATTTTAATATCCATTTGTAAAGCACAAATACCATTTTTAGTACCCGCTACTTTAAAGTCCATATCACCTAAGTGATCTTCCATACCTTGAATATCAGTTAAAATAGTATAATCTTTTCCTTCACTAATTAGGCCCATTGCAATACCTGCAACTGGGGAAGTAATAGGAACACCTGCTGCCATTAAGCTCATACAACCAGCACAAATACTAGCTTGAGAACTACTTCCATTACTCTCTAAAATTTCAGATACTACTCTAATAGTGTATGGGAAAACATCTTCACTAGGTATTACTTGAAGTAAAGCTTTTTCTCCTAAAGCTCCATGACCAATTTCTCGTCTACCAGGAGCTCCATATCTTCCCGTTTCTCCAACTGAGAAAGAAGGAAAATTATAATGAAGCATAAATCTCTTTTGATCTTCTATACCTAATCCATCTAAAATCTGATGTTCTCCTAGAGCTCCCAAAGTAGTAACACTTAAACTTTGTGTTTCTCCACGAGTAAACAAGGCTGATCCATGTGTTCTTGGAAGCAAATCAATAGCTGTTGATAAAGGTCTTATCTCAGTCATTTTTCTGCCATCTACCCGTTTTTTCTCTTTAACAACAATATTTCTAAATAAATCATATTCAACACTTTCCATAATAAGTTTAACTTTGGTTAGTAATTCTGTTAACTCATTTGGTTTTAAAGTATTTTCAAATTCTTCTTTATATTTATTAGTAACACTATCTTTTATTTCATCTATTGCCGTATACATTTTTAACTTATCTTTAATTCTTAAAGCCTTATCTAGTTTTTCACTAACAAGTTCTCTAACTGCTTTCTTTAAGTCATCAGCCATTTCTAGAGTAGGATACTCCATTTTTTCTTCACCAATAGCTTCAATAATCTCTTTTTCAAAAGTTACTAGTTCTTTAATAGCATCGTGTCCAAACATTAAAGCCTCTAGCATATCTTTTTCACTAACCTCTTTGGCACTAGACTCAACCATGTTGATAGCATCAAATGTTCCAGCTACAGTTAAATCAATATCAGATTTCTCTATCTCAGCACTTGTAGGGTTAATAACAAACTTACCGGCTACCCGCCCTACTTTAACACTTGCAATTGGTCCATCAAATGGTATTTTACTAATACAAGTTGCTAAACTCGATCCAAATAAAGCTGTCATTTCTGGTGAATTATCTTGATCAACTGATAAAATAGTATTTACCACTTGAACTTCATTACGAAAATTATCAGGGAATAAAGGACGCATTGGCCTATCAATCATTCTAGCTGCTAAAGTTGCGGCATCACTTGGCCTAGATTCTCTTTTAATAAATCCTCCTGGTATTTTACCAACAGAATATAACTTTTCCTGATATAAAACCATTAATGGAAAAAAGTCCGATAATAGATTAGCATTTTTAGATACTACGGCCGTTGTTAAAACAACAGTATCCCCATACCTAACTAGTACTGATCCATTTGCTTGTTTAGCTAGTTCACCATGTTCTACGATTAACTCTCTACCTCTGAAATCTAATTTAAATATTTTATGAGCCATTTTACACTCTCCTTTTTATCAAATAAAAGACACTTAAAATAAGTGCCTATTTTCTTAATCCTAATGCTTTAATTAAATCACGATATCTTTGAACATCTTTTTTTGCTAAATAAGCAAGCATATTTCGGCGTTGACCAACTTTTTGAAGTAGTCCACGACGAGAATGATGATCGTGAATATGTTCTTTTAAATGTTCTGTTAAGACATTGATTTCTTCTGTTAAAATAGCAATTTGTACTTCAGCAGAACCTGTATCTTTGTCCCCTCTTGCAAACTTTTTAACGATTGCTTGTTTTGTCTCACTTGTTAATGCCATAATAAAAATCCTCCTTCATTATAATTCACCATAATCTGAGTAAAGGTCGGAAGTCTTCCTGAACCAAGAAAAGGTAATGTATATAATATACTAGATATTGTATGATTATGCAAGGACTTTTTTCAGCTTTTTTAAGATAAATCTTGCATATTATCTAATTTATCTAAAAAAAACATTATCAATCAGAGAATTATACTCTGTTTAGTATAAATATGGTGAATTATTTATCTTTTAGGTAAATAAATAAATGTCTTACATATTATTTAAAAGGAGGTCGTTTATGAACTATCAAAGTAATTTACCTTATCCTATAGTACAAGTCCAAAGACCAAATATTAATTATGCTAAAATGTTGATGGAAGACTATGCAGGTAGTAACAGTGAAGATTCTGCAGTTCATTTATATTTATATCAATCTTTAGTTAGTAATGGACAATTTCAAAAATATTCTGATATTCTTAGTCATATTTCTGTTGTTGAAATGCGTCATTTAAGAATGTTGGGAGAAGCTATTAAGTTATTAGGCCTTGATCCGGTTTTTGGAACTCTACCAAATGATGAAATATTCAGATTATGGACAGCCGGAAATGTTGATTATACTGTTGATTTAAAGTATATGTTACAGCTAGATATTACCGGAGAAATTAGAGCTATAGAAAACTATGAAAGGCAAAAAGCGGTTATACAAGATCAATATATTAAAAGTTTACTAAGTAGAATTATAGAAGACGAAAAAATTCATCTACAAATATTTAAGGACTTAAATAAAGAGTTCTTTGGAATATAAGAAAAAGGCAAGAATAATATTGCCTTTTAGTTTGTAACTTTTTCTACATCAAATTTAACTTCTAAACCATTTATTTGATAAGTATCAGATAATCCTAATTTAGATTCAATATTTAAAGCAAGAGTATCCGCTTTTATTAAATCTATAAACTGTGTTATAGCACTTATAAATTTTTCATTACCTTCATAATAAATAGTAATTCTATCTGTTACTTCAAAATCCTTAGCCTTTCTTAACTGCTGAACCTTTGAAATTAGTTCTCTGGCAATTCCTTCATTAAGTAATGATTCTGATAAGGTTGTATTTAAAACTATAAAGTTATTATTTTCATGAGAGGCATTAAATCCTTCTTTTGATGATACTCTTATTTCAACCATTTCACTAGTAATAGTCTCTACTTTACCCGCTATTTCTAGAGTTATTGTTTCTAAGTTTTCCAATTTTTTAATATCTGGCCCTGTTAATAAGGTTAATTTTTCTTGAAACTCCTTTATATTAGGTCCAAATATCTTACCACAAACTTTAAAATTAGGTTTTACTTCTAGATTCATATAAAGGGCTAAATCTAATACAAATGTAACTTTTTTAACATTAAGTTCTTCTTTAATTAAATCAACTAAGTCCCCTATTAATTCTTTGTTTTTACCATCTAGAATAATCTCCTCTAGTGGTTGGCGGACTTTTATTTTAACTTCTTCACGAGCATTTCTACCTAAGGAAATTAGATTCCTAACTAAATCCATTTTTTCTTCTAAGGATACATTAATATAATCCTTCTTTGCCGTAGGGAAATCAGCTAAATGCACAGATTCTCTGCCGGTTAAAGCTGTATATAACTCTTCGGCAATAAATGGAGCAACTGGCGCTATGATTTCAGATAGACCTACTAAGACTTGATAAGTAGTTTGATATACTGCTTTTTTACTAGTTGTTAATTCAGAATCCCAGAACCTTCTTCTAGTTCTTCTAATATACCAATTAGATAAATCTTCACTGACAAAATCAGTAATACTACGCACTACTTTAGTTAAATCATATTCATTATAAGACTCCGTAACATACTCTAGCAACTGGTTATACTTGGATAATAACCATAGGTCTATTTCTTCTAAATCCTCTTTATTAACGGAGAAATCTTTTGAATCTAACTTATCTGTATTAGCATATAAAGCAAAGAAACTATAAGTATTTCTTAAGGTATTAAAGAACTTAGAATATACTTCTTTTAAACCCTCTTCATCAAATTTTGTCGGTGTCCAAACTGGTGATACATAAGGCAAGTACCAACGAATTGGGTCAGCTCCATACTTTTCTATTAAACTAAATGGGTCAACTTTATTACCTTTTGACTTACTCATCTTTTTACCATATTTATCTAGTAATAAATCATTAACTAGAACATTTTTATATGGAGAACAACCTTTTACAAAGGTAGAGATAACTAAAAGTGAGTAAAACCAGCCTCTAGTTTGATCTATTCCTTCACAAATGAAATCAGCAGGAAATTGACTTTCCCATAGTTCCTTATTTTCAAAAGGATAATGGTACTGGGCAAAAGGCATTGAACCCGAGTCAAACCAACAATCAATAACATCCGTTACTCTACTCATGGTTTTGCCACAAACAGGGCATTTAATATGAATATCATCAACATAAGGGCGATGAAGTTCAATAGTATTATCTATTTCTTCAAGAGCTTTTTCTACTAATTCAGTTCTAGATCCAATCATTTCCTTATGGCCACATGAACAAGTCCACAAAGGTAATGGTGTTCCCCAATAACGATTCCTAGAAATAGCCCAATCATTTAAATTCTCTAACCAGTTACCAAATCTTTTTTCACCAATATATTCAGGATACCATTTAACTGTATTATTATTAGCGATTATTTTATCCTGTAATTTAGTTACTTCAATGTACCAACTAGGTTTAGCATAATATAAAAGTGGTGTTTCACATCTCCAACAGTGAGGATAATTATGAAGCATTCTTTCTTTTTTAAATAATTTATCTTCGCTCTTTAAATACTTAATAATTTCTAAATCTGCATCAAAAACTCTTAAACCTGCCCATGGTCCTTCAGTATAACAGCCATCTTCTCCTACAGGGCATAAAACTGGTAGGTCATATCTTCTTCCTATATTATAATCATCTTGTCCAAAAGCTGGAGCCATATGAACTACTCCGGTTCCATCTTCCATGGTAACATAGGTATCAGTAGTTACATAAAAAGCTTTTTTATCTGGTTTATAATAAGGAATTAGTTGTTCATACTCCATATATTCTAGGTCAATTCCTTTATATGAATCAAGGATTTGATATTCAGAGCCTAAAACTTTATCTACTAACTTTTTAGCTAAAATGAAATTATGTCCTTTAGAGCTACATTTAACATATTCTTCATTTGGATTAACGCAAATAGCAACATTAGCAATTAAAGTCCAAGGGGTAGTTGTCCAAACTAAGAAATAGGTATCTTCCATTCCTTTAACTTTCATTGGCACCGTTACAGTTTCAACACTTATTTCTTTATAACCTTGAGCTACTTCATGAGAAGCAAGTCCAGTTCCACAACGAGTACAAAAAGGGAGAATCTTATGCCCTTCATAAATATATCCTTCATCAAAGAATTTCTTTAAAATCCACCACTCTGTTTCTATATAATTATTATCATAAGTGATATAAGGATGATCAAGGTCAATAAACTGTCCCATTTTAACAGTAAAATCTCTAAAAGACTTTTCATTAGCCCACACTGATTCCCGGCATTTTTCATTAAATTCCTTAATTCCGTATTTTTCAATATCTGTTTTAGAATGAAAGCCCATTTCTTTTTCCACTTGAACTTCAACTGGTAAGCCATGTGTATCCCATCCTACTTTACGAAGAACTTTATATCCTTGCATAGTTTTATACTTACAAAAAGTATCTTTTAAAAACTTTGCTAACATATGATGAAGTCCTGGCATACCATTAGCCGTAGCGGGGCCATCGTAGAAGACAAAGTCAGGTGATGTTGCTCTATTACTAATTGTTTTATCTAAAATATTCATTTTAGTCCAATTAGCACTTATCCTATCTTCAATAATATTTGGTTTTTCTTTTTCTAATTCTTTAAACATAACTTCTCCTTTTCTTAAATAAAAAAACGCCCCTAGTCATAGACTAAGGACGAGTTTACCCGTGGTACCACCTTATTTTATAAGTATTAAACTTATACACTTAAGACTATAACGCGTTACCGGTTTTATCTTATCCATAAAACACAACCTTGAAAGTGATTTAATTATTAACTTAATTCCTCTTTACACCAACTAGAGGACTCTCTTTAATACTATTAATAATCCGTCTTTCGCTCTTGTTTTCTTTTTAAATATTATCATGTTTATAGTTTTTATGCAAGAATTTATTATTCTCTTAAAGAGAGTTAGTTTTGATTAAATACTTTACCTAGTAAAGTACTGCCCTTAACTCCATTAAAATAATCTTTAACTAACATTCTTTTTTTACCAGAAACTTGTATTTCTGTAATTATAATTTCTTTATTATCTAAAGTTTTAACTCCAAATCCATCTTTATAAATAGTAATAATCTCCCCCACTTGATGATTTGTATCTATAATTTCACCTAGCCTAGATGCAAATAACTTAATACTGATATTATCTAATAAAGCATAAGCTCCTGGTATAGGATTTAAACCTCTAATATGGTTATAGATAGTTATTATCTCTCTATCAAAAGTAACTAATTCTTCTTCTCTTTTAATATTAAAACCAAATGTAACTTCATTTTCATTTTGTCTGATAGCCTTTACTCTACCCTCAATTATTAGCGGCAACGTTTCTAATAATAAGTCCTTGCCCATAAGGCTAAGCCTGTCACGAAGAGTTCCCTCTGTATCAAAAAAATCAATAGTTGTTTCTCTTTGACTAATAATATCTCCCGCATCCATTTTTTCTGCCATATACATAACTGTAATTCCTGTTTTAGAATGATTATCTAAAATAGCATGGTGAATAGGTGCTCCACCTCTTAACTTAGGTAGCAAAGAAGCATGCACATTAATGCAAGCATATTTTGGATAGTTTAACATTTCTACTGGAATTATCTGGCCATAGGCACAAGTGATTATTATATCTGGTTCAAGTGCTAAAATAGGCTCATACTCTGCCCTAATTTTAACTGGTTGAAAGACTGGGATTTGATGGATGATAGCTAATTCTTTTACTGGAGAAAAGACTATTTTATGATGTCTATCAACTTCTTTATCTGGTTGAGTTACTACTCCTATTACTGTACAATTATCAATTAAACCTTGAAGTATAGGAACACTAAACTCTGGGGTTCCCATAAATACTACTCTTAAATCTTTCATAAACACACTCCTTATTATTAAGATATAAAACTAACAGGGTTAAAACTAATATCTATTTTGACTTTTCTGTTACTTTTATAATACTCTACTATTTTAGTTAAAACTGGATAGAGATTATTCTCTTTTTTATATTTGAGAATTATTTGAAAATGATAAATATTATTAACTTTAAACATACTAGAAGTAGTAGGTCCTAAAATAATACTAGCTGTTAATTCTCTTTTTAGAACTGTTGCTATTTTATTACTTTCGATAGATGCTTCATTATAGTCTGCACTACTTATTTTAATTAAAGTCATGTAATAATATGGGGAATACTTTAACTCTTTTCTAATATGCATTTCTGTTTGATAAAAGCCTAAATAATTATGCTCTTTAGCATACTTAATAGCGTAGTGATCAGGGTTAAAGGTTTGTATTATTACTTCTCCTAATTTGTCTCCTCTACCACTTCTACCCGCTACTTGGTCTAATAGCTGAAATGTTACTTCACTACTCCTAAAATCGGGAATATTAAGACTAGTATCAGCATTTATTACCCCTACTAGAGTAACATTAGGAAAATCCAATCCTTTTGCAATCATTTGAGTACCTAGTAAAATATCATATTCTCCTTTGGAAAAAGATTCTATTATTTTTACATGAGAACCCTTGGTAGTTGTTGTATCAAAATCCATTCTAATAACTCTAGCAGAAGGAATTAAATCGTGAAGTAGTTCTTCGATTTGCTCAGTTCCAACACCTAAATTTTTAATGCTAGGTTCATGGCATTCTGGACAAGATGTTGGTAAACTAGTACCATAACCACAGTAATGACATCTTAACATATTATTAGTTTTATGATAAGTTAAGGCAATATCACAGTTAGGGCATTTTATAGTATATCCACAATTACTACAGGTAATATATGAAGCATATCCTCGTCTATTTAAGAGTAGTAATACTTGTTCTTGTTTTAGAATATGACTCTTTATAGCAGTTAGTAACTCTTTAGAGAAATAGAAGTTACTGGTATCTTTGTTTTCATTTAAATTAACTACTCTAACTTGAGGTAGAGGTCTATTATTTACTCTATTTGGCAGTTCTAATAACTGATATACTCCTTTTACAGCTCTAGCGTAGCTTTCTAAGGTTGGAGTTGCACTGCCTAAAATAACTGGGCAGTGGTGTGTTTTACCACGGTAAAAGGCTACATCTATAGCATTGTACCGAGGATTATTATCTTGATAATAAGATGTAGTTTGCTCCTCGTCTATAATAATTACCCCAATGTTTTTTAAAGGGGCAAATATAGCACTTCTAGCTCCTATCACAATCTTAACTTCCCCTTTAACTATCTTCCGCCATTCATCATACTTTTCACCAGCACTTAAGCGACTATGTAAAACAGCAATAGTATCTTGAAAACGGCCTTTAAATCTTCTAATAATTTGAGGAGTAAGAGATATTTCCGGAACTAAAACAATACTAGTTTTACCTTGTTTTAACTGTTGTTCAATAATTTCCATATATACTTCTGTTTTACCAGAACCAGTTACCCCATGTAATAAATAAGGAATATATTCATCTCTCTTACTTAAGACTTTATCAACTACTGACTGCTGATCTATTGTTAAAGGAAACTGAGCAGTTAACTGTCCCTCATCTACTAACCGGTAATGTTCTACTTCCTCACTTTTTAAAATACCCTTTTTTAATAGAGTTGAAACACTACTAGTTGATATTTTATTTAAAACAGTTTTAACTACCCTATGCTCCTGTTTAACAATCTTCACTATCTCTTGTTGAGGAATATTCAAACTAGTTAAATCAACATCCTTATTCAAAGATATAACTTGGTCTATTTTAATATTTATATTAGTACCATTTTGAGCTTTTAGTGCTTTAGGAAGCATGACTTGATAACAGCTAATTAAAGTAGAGAGAGTTGTTTTATGAAGATACTCCCCTATATCTAATAGTTCTTTATTTAAAACAATATCTATATCTACAACTGAAATAACTTCTTTTAACTCATATGATGAAGAACTATCTTCCTTAATAGCAAGGACAAAACCCTCTAGTTCTTGATGATTAAAAGGAACTAAGACTCTGATTCCTATTTTTATTTTAGCATAGTCAGAGGGATTAACTAGATAGTCATATGTTTTATCTATATTTTTATTAGATATTTCAACCAGTACAGATGCTATCATTTAACCACCTCTTTCAAATAGTTTATTTGTTCTTATTTATATTTTACCCCGAATATGGGATAAGGTCTAGATATATATAAGCAAATTAAAAAGGTCTAAGACCTTTAGTTAGTTATTTAAAACTATATCAGAATAATATTCTGCTTCACAGGTGAAATTAATTTTTAAACTTCTTAGAGCTTTTAAGTCACCATCTTCTAATATATAAGTAGCATGAGCTTCACAGTTATTCAATTTTTTCAAATTATCTAAAGCTCTTTCTACAATAGGATTAGTCGCAGAACAAATACTTAGGGCAATTAAAACTTCTTCTAAGCTTAGAAGAGTTACTTCTTCATTTAGTTGCCTTTTTAATTTAATAATTGGTTCAAGGACACTAGGACTTAATAAATTTACTTCATCTGGTATTTTAGTTAAGGTTTTAATGGCATTTAAGATTAAGCTAGAAGCTGGGCTTAATAATTCTGTTGCTCTACCAGTTATAATTTTTTTAGGATTTAACTCTAATGATATAGCTTGATGATTAGAAGTTTTTAATTTATCTAAAGCTGGTTTTACTACTTTTCTATCAGTACTAGTAAGATTCAATTCGTTCATAATGATTTTAATCCGCTCCGGGATTTTATCATCTACTATTCCTAATCGGTAATCACATCTAGCTTTGTAGTAGCGTCTAATTATTTCTTGACAGGAAGCACTGATTACTAATTCATCATTTGTAATACACTGAGAGACAGTATTAACTCCCATATCGGTAGGTGAAGAATAAACTTCTTTGCCGCAGATTTTTAATAGAACATTCTTAAGAATAGGAAATGTTTCTAAATCACGATTATAATTAATGGCTACTACTCCATATTTTTCTAAGTGAAAGAAATCAACCATATTTTTATCATAGATATCAGCTGTTGCTGCCTCATAAGCTAAATTAATAGGATGCTTTAAAGGTAAATCCCAAACAGGAAATGTTTCAAACTTAGCATAACCAGATAAAGTTAAGTTTTTATAATCATGATATAGCTGAGATAAACAAGTAGCAAGCTTTCCAGAACCTGCTCCAGGGGCAGTAACAATGACTAACTTTCTAGTAGTTACAATATATGGATTAGCCCCATAACCTTCATCACTTACAATAGTGTCAACATCTGTTGGGTACCCTTTAGTTGGAGTATGAATATAAGTTTTAATACCTTTTTGTTCTAGTTTTCTTTGAAATTTACTAGCTGATGATTGACCTTGATATAAAGTTATAACGACACTGCTGACAAGAATACCTCTTTCTGTTAAACGGTCAATTAAACGAAGAAGTTCCATATCATAAGTAATTCCATAATCAGCTCTAATCTTGTTCTTTTCTATGTCATTGGCATTAATACAAAAAACGACTTCACAATCATCTTTTAACTCTTCTAAAAGACGAACTTTAACATTAGCATCAAAGCCAGGTAAAACTCTAGAAGCATGATAATCATCATATAGTTTACCACCAAACTCTAAGTACAGTTTATCAGGAAATAACTTCATCCTGTCTTTGATTTTCTTACTCTGTAATTTAATATATTTGTTATTGTCAAATGCCGTTTTCATTGCACCACCTCTTACTATAATCAGTATAGCACAAGCACATAAAAATAAGAGAAAGTTTACAATATTTTACTAGAAAATAGATACTTAAAAGGAGTGATTTTAATCACCCCTTTATCTTATTATATGTTTTTTAAAATAATCTTAATATATCATTAAATGTTATATAAAGCATTAATGCTATAATCAAGAAAAAGCCTATTGAATGAATCATGTTTTCAGTAGCAGGTTTAACTGGACTACCTTTAATTTTTTCTATAATTAAGAACAGGATTCTTCCACCATCAAAGGCTGGAAGAGGTAATAGATTAATAAAACCTACATTAATACTAAGTAAGGCAATTAAGTAAATAATGTTTTCTAAACCACCTTTAGCCTGTTCTCCAACAATATTATATATTCCAACTGGGCCACTTAATTGTTTAATCCCAATATCACCTTTAAATAAGCCTCCTAAAGTAATAAACATCTGTTTAAATAATGATCCTGTTTTAACAACTGTATAATTTAGGATACTACCAAATGTGTGGTGTATTTCTCCGGCTAAACCTACCCCTATTCTATATACAGTATTTCCATTTATTTCTTCTTTAGTAGGATTAACTGATATTTTTTTAATATCACCAGTGTTAGTTTTTACTTCAAAAATAATGGGTTTACTTTTATCAGCTAATTGTAAATAGATAGATACATCATCAATAGTAGAAGTTTTATGACTATTTATCTTGGTAATAGTATCTCCTACTTGTAATCCTGCTAAATCAGCAGGTTTGCCTATTTCAATAGATGATAACTTGGGAGTAGTAGTGGGTGCTCCCCAAATAACTGCTATCATAAACAATAATATTACGGCTAAAATAAAATTAAATCCTGCCCCAAAAAACATAACTAAGAACCTTTGCCAAGCAGGTTTTCCCTGGAGTTTACGGTCCTTTGGAAGAGAGGTATCTTCTTCTACTTCTTCTCCTGCTAGAGCACAAAATCCCCCAATGGGAATAAGTCTTAAACTATATTCCGTTTCTCCGCCTTTTTTCTTATAGTGAAGTAATTTAGGGCCCATTCCGATAGCAAACTCATGGACATATATTTTAAATAATTTTGCAAAGATAAAATGACCAAATTCATGAATTAAAACAATAACTCCTAAGATTAGAACAAAATATAACAATGTCTTCATAACTTTCCTCCTATTATATGATGGCTAAGAATATAACTGCAGCTAAGGCTACAAAAATAATACTATCTAATCGGTCAAGAATACCCCCATGGCCAGGGATAAGATTAGAAAAATCTTTTTTATTATAATATCTTTTAATAGCTGAGAAAACCAAATCTCCAAGTTGGCCAGTTAGGGATAAAGTAATTGTTACTATTAATAAAATAATAACTGAAATATTTGGATTAATAACTTCTAGATAAAAGATAGAAGCAGCAATAACTCCCATTAATGTCCCCACTATTAAGCCTTCTACTGTTTTCTTAGGTGAAATATTAGGACTTAACTTGTGTTTACCAATAAGGTTTCCTCCTATATAAGCAAAAACATCAGTAAAAGAAGTAATAACAAATAAAAATAATATGTATTGTAGAGAATAATCTCTAATCATAACAATTAAATTAAATGATAAGCCTATAAACAGAGTTGATCCCAGTAAAAATAAGGAATCATTTAAATTATACTTTTTATTATCATCAATTATGACAATGGGTATTAAAAAAGTGAAAAGAAGGAAAGCTAAAAACCTATAATCTAATAAGAAGGATAAATTTCCTATTTCACTTGGGGTACAAGTAAGATAAATAACGGTACAATATGCTACCAAAGTTAGAAAAACCGGAAACTTCTTTTTTTCTTCTCGTACTTTAAACAGTTCTCTTATGCCTAAAACACCCGTTATAGCCATAAGACAAGAAAAAGGTAATCCGCCAATAATTAGTAAAGGTATAAAGATAATTAATAAAACAAAAATACTAATTATTCGTTTTTTCATTAGTTATCCCTCCAAATCTTCTATTTCTATTTTGATATTCTAGAAAAGCTAAAGCACATTCTTCTTCATTAAAATCCGGAAAATATACTTTAGGGAAGTAGTATTCTGCATAAGCAGATTGCCAAAGCATAAAATTACTAATTCTCTGTTCTCCACTAGTTCTGATTACAAAATCAAGAGGAGGTAAATCTTGATATAAGTTTTTTTCTACTAAATCAGAATTAATATCTTCTATTTTAAGGCCCTGTTCTAGGACTAAATTACATATTTTTTTAGTCATATCTACTAATTCAGTTTGACCTCCATAATTAAGACAAATATTAAATGTTCCCTCAGTATTATTTTTAGTCTTTTCTGTAATATAATCCATAGTTTTTAAAACTTTATCAGAAAGTGGCTGGCGACTTCCAGAAAACACCACTTTAATACCTAAGTTATTTAAGAAATCAAATTCTTTTTCAAAATATAGTATAAACAAATTCATAAGTCCATCGACTTCATCTGGACTTCGGTTAAAATTTTCGGTTGAAAAAGCATAGACAGATAAATATGGTATCCCTAGTTTAAATATGTATAAGCATAACTTTTTTAAAGTTTTAGCTCCTTCTTGATGCCCCGCAAGCCTTTTTAAGCCTCGACTAGTTGCCCATCTGCCATTTCCGTCCATAATTATACCCATATGATTTGGTAACTTTACACTGGTCATATTATTTATCACCTACCATTTTATTATAATACAAAGGCCCTTAGACTACAAGTTTTATTAGAACTAACAAAAAAAGAAATGACAAGCACTCCTTAAAAACTATCAATATTAACTCTGACTTTTTTATTATCTTTTAAATAACTACTTGCTTGCACTAAAGTACGAATTGCATTCGCTACTTTTCCGGCTTTCCCAATAATTCTTCCCATATCGCTTTCTGCTACCATTACTTGAATAATCACTTCATTATCTTCGTTTTCGGCAAACTGTTTTACTGAAATACTTTCAGGATCTTGAACTAAAGTTTTTACAATTTCTTCCGTAAGTGCTACTAATTCCATAATTACTTACCTGTCTTTTCTAAAGCAAATTTCTTAATAATACCAGCTTGACTTAATAAATTCTTAACTGTATCACTAGGTTGAGCACCAAGACGAAGCCATTTTAAAGCGATTGTTTCATCAATTCTTACTTCTTTTCCAATAGGATTATAAGTTCCAACTAATTCTAGATATTCTCCATCACGCTTAACACGAGAATCACTAGCAACAATACGATATCTTGGTTGCTTTTTAGCACCCATTCTGGTTAATCTTAATTTAACTGCCATAATTATTTCCTCCATTCATTAATTGATTAATTCCATTATAGAGGTAATCGTTATGGCTGTCAATACTTTTTCGTTAACAGTAGTTAAATTTCGTTATCTTCTAGGTATTCTTCTTCTACTTCTGTATCAATTGCCTGATTAATTTTTTCATCTTCATCATCTTCTATATCATCCCATGGATCTTCTTCTTCAGATGTTTCAATTTTAACTTTAGTGTCTCCTACAATCTCAATACCAAGTTCTTTCTCTATCGTATACTCTATTTTATTATTATTAATTTCAGCCTTAGTACAAGTAGGTTGTTTTAAACTTCTTATAATAACATCTTCTTGTTGTAAATCTTCATCAGTTTTTCTTTTAACAGTAACCAGTTCAGAATAAGTATTAGTTTGTTTAACTACTTCTGTTTTAGTGTCATCATCACATGAATACCAGATATTAACATCATAACTACCATCAATTCTTACTTTATCCCCACTCTTAGTTCCTTTAAAATTGTGGTTAATAACCCAGCATCCAAGAATCGTTGTAGGTATAATTTCTGGCATAATATAATTAGTAGTCGCAAATGTCTTTTTACCTTTACCTATTACTGCTTTTGTAACAATTTCTTTAAAACTAGCCATTTTATCCCTCCTCAATCTAATCTATGCTAATTACTTAGTTTTCGTGTCAAAAAGATAGCAAAAAAAAAGACTATTAGTTAGTATACTTATTCAAATAGTCTTCTAAGCTTTCTTTAATTAACTGAAAAGTGGTATTTAACTCTCTTTGATAATCTAAATAGTCTAAGTATAAGGGATACTTATTTAGTTTACTTAAGCAAGAAGAAATGTCATTATCTAAAGCCTTAACTTCACTCAATTCTCCTAGCATTTCTTTTTTAACAGCTTCTTTTTGATAGGCTTTAACTTCCTCAATAAGTGCATTTATTTCTTTATTTAGTTTTAATTTATCTGCTAATTCTAAATATGTTAAGTAAGTAGGATGGCTTTTTATAGACTCTACTAACTCATCTATTTTTAATAAAATATCAGTCTCTAACTTTTTTTCCATCTAAACTCCAAGTCTTGGCCTTAGTAACTTCAACTGAAATAATTTTACCAATTAAGTCTTTATCCAAACTGTCAATATTAATTAATTTCTTTGTATCAGTGTAACCATATAAGCCTAATTTATTAGCTCTAATTCCTTCAACTAAAACAGAAACTGTTTGACCTTCTAATTTTTTATTATTTTCTAAGAAGTAATTATTAACAATTTTATTAAGACGATATAATCTTTGGTTTTTTATATCAAGGCTTATATTATCCACCATTTTAGCAGCAGGGGTTCCTTCTCTTTTTGAAAAGATAAAAGTAAATGCATTATCAAATTTACATTCATTAACTAGGTCAACTGTATTTTCAAAATCTTCATCTGTTTCGCCAGGAAAACCAACAATGATATCAGTAGAAATGGTAACTCTTGGAATTTTTTCTTTAATTTTATAAAATAAAGTTAAGTAATCTTCTTTAGTATACCTTCTACCCATAAGTTTTAAAATCCTATTACTACCTGATTGAACTGGCAAATGAATACTTGGCATAATATTAGGAAATTTAGCAATAACATTCACCATATTATCAGTAAAATCCCAAGGATGACTAGTCATGAAATATACTCTTGGAATACCTGTTTTAGCGACATCCTCTAGTAAGTTCTCCATGTAATAACTGCCCGGTAAATCTTTGCCATATGCATTAACATTTTGCCCTAATAAGGTTACTTCTTGATAACCTTCCTTAACTAAAGACTCCACCTCAGTTAAAATATCTTCTTTAGCACGGCTTCTTTCTTTACCTCTAGTATAAGGAACTATACAGTAAGTGCAAAATTTATCACAGCCATATATTATATTGACAAAAGCTCTAAATTTATTAGCTCGCTTAACTGGTATATTCTCAATTAAATTGCCTTCTTCAGACAAAACTTCTATTTCTAATTCTTTAGTTTTCTCTTCTAAAACTCTACTTAAAATAACTGGTAGTTGATCTAAATTATGAGTACCAAAAACGAAATTTACCCATTTAAACTTAGTCACTAGTTCTTTAGCAACTCCTTCTTCTTGGGCCATACAACCACATACTCCCACTAATAAATCCGGTTTAGTTTCCTTTAAATGTTTTAGTCTTCCAAGCATACCAAAAGCTTTATTATGAGCATTTTCCCTAATGGAACAAGTATTCAATAAAACTAAATCAGCCTTTAAGTAATTATCTTCTTCAGTGAAACCTAGTTGTTCTAACATAGCTTTTATATTCTCACTATCATGTTCATTCATCTGACAACCATAAGTTTTAACATAATAAGTTTTATTTAATCCAAGTGTAGAATAGCTATCATTATATATATAAGACTCTTTTTTCACTTGCTCTTTGCCTCTAGATTTAGCGTGTTTATAATCTGGTAAATTCATAATCCACCTCCAAAATACATACTTTATTATACTATAAGTAACTACTTTAATAAAGAAAAAGAGCCTATTAATTGCTCTTTGTTAATAATAAATTGATCATAGAATCCATATAACTATATTTATTAGAAAATATTTCTGTTTTAACAAGTTCAAAATTAGTTCTAATAAACTCCACCATTTGAGTCATTTTAGGCAATAATGGTTTTGTACTTAGAGTATCTAAAATTATTTCTAAATTTGTTAATTTAGAGTATTTCCCGTAATTATTGGATTTAACATAAGTATCATATAAATTTTTAAAAGATATAATATCAATATTGTTAAACCTTGTATCTTCTAATACTTTTACAGTTGTATAGATATAATTATCATTTATTGATTTATCAAGAATAGTTTCTCCGTTATTATTTTTAATATTAGGAAGAAAAGCTTTATTCTTTTTTAAATACTTGATAATATCTAAGACATTTTTATAATTGATAGAAACTAATATATGAGCAAATGTATTACCATCATTATTTTGATGATTAATATCCCATTCTTTATGCTTCATATGTTTAAGAACTAAATCATACTGTCCATATTTTAATAATCTTGATAATACACTATCACCATGTTCATCAATTAAATTTACTCGACTATATTTACTATTTAATAATTGATCTACTACCTCAAAGTGTCCCTCTTTCATAAGACTAAATATCAGGGAGGGTTCCTCTTCACAGGCTTGAATAGCTTTCGCTACATCGTAAAACATCTTAACACCTCTTAATTTCACGGGATAACTCAATATTCTATCAAAAATAGAGGAGTTTGTCAAATTAAGTAAGAATATAAAATCTCTTTATTAAGTGTTTTTTCACTAAAAAAGCCTCTTTTAAGGCTTAAATACGGCTTAGAAATTCGGGATTTAACTTTAAATAATTAATTAATTCATCTTTTTGATATGATTCTATTTTCTTTATAATTGTACTATAATCAAAGCAAAAAAATTCAGGATTAATTAGAAATAAATCTAAGTAATTAGAGAAACCTTGTTCTTTAAAGAATAAAATGTTATTTCTTATTAAAGACTGAGAATTTAATATTAAACTGATAAATGACTCATCTTTATCTTGAAGAAACTCATTTATTTGGGATTCTGTAAAACCTAGTTCTATAAATGTCTTCATATCTTAGCCTCCAAAGTAGGACAAATAGCCTGTTTCACATGGTCTATTTCTTGTTTAGAGTGCATGCTGCCACAAAATATAGCGGCTCCTAAGGCTTTATCCACATTAAAATGAGAAATAGAGCCTGCCAAAGCATATAAAGCAGTTTTTACCCTAGTAACTGATACCCTACAGCCATCTATATTGCATATTTGATCTTCACTAGGATTATATTCCATAAACCGGAGCAAAGAAGTTTGATAATTAAACATTTCTGTAACAGTAAGTTCCTTTTTATTTTCCTTATTTCTAGGTTTATAAAATTCATTTATGGCTTTAACCTCTTCCTCATTATCAAAAGAGGCAATAATATTAGTATTAACTTCTGCTAAACTGGGAATTAATTTTGTAATTGCTTCGGGTGTCAAAGCCGGAATTTGTCTTTTTAATTTATCATTGCTATAGTAAAAATCACAGTAATTACCGCCTTCTCTTTCACTCCGAGTTTGAATATTATTAATGCGGCAATACCTAGTAATACCAATAGTTCTTTTCAAACTGTTCCTTATTATAGATGGAGATAACTGAAATAATGGAAGAATATCCTCTTCTTCAGCTGTAAAATAGCTATTCATTAAAGTTTCATAGCTAATATTAAAAATTTGGTAAGCTGAATCTCTTTTAGAAAGATTACTACCCCTAACTTTATCTATTTTATAAGCTTTAAATAAGTTTAATTTCCTTTTTACATCTCCAACCTTACTAGTAAATAAGCAAGAAGGACAAACGGCTAATATATCAGAAATATCATAGTTTTCCTCTTTAAAAGATTTAACATTTGCAGAAAATATATTAGGATTTATTCCAAGACACACTAAAGGTATTTCCTCTATGTGTAAATGTTCTTGTATACAAAAGTTAGTGTACTCATCAATCCATGACCCCGTAGAATTAACTAGAACTTTTAAATTTAAAGATAAATCTTTTTTAAACTTTTTAAAACTTCCTATTTTAGCTAGTACTTGAGTCATATTATTAACATTCCCGTGGGAATAAATATAATCTCTATCTTCTTTAATTAAATCACGAATATTTAGCTTATTTTCTTCTAAAAATTTATTAATATCATCCATTGAAGATACTTTAGTTAAGTCATTATCCACCTGTTTTGGACTAATTAACTCAGGTCCATCTGGTTCAGTTAAAAAAGTATATTTATGCATATCCTCTGTATCTTGAAAAACTTTATCCTTTATAGTCAAACTAGGATAAGCTACAATTACTTGTAAATAGGCTAACTCTTCTTCATTAAAACGAACAAAAGGAAATAACTCATTTAAATCATTAGGAAGCTGTTTTGCTCCCTCTATGGAAGTTCCTAATAAAGATTGAAAATATTCAATGAAACTTCTCTTTTCACTATTAAGATCTAAAGATGATCTAATAGAATTAGTTTGGTTTGAACGAATTAAATTGATTCTATCTCTAATTTGATTAGTTAGTTGCTGTTTGGTTAAATAGTTCTCTTTTAAATTAATGATTTGTTCATTTAGTCTAGCATATAAATATGTATAAATATCACTAAGTGTAGTACCTTTTTCATCTTTAATACCATTAATCATTTTTGACCAATATTTAAAAGCTATATCATCCGGTACTTTTAAGCTAGTTAATAAATCTTGTAGCTCTTTGCCATGTAATTGAAAGTATTTAAATCTGTCCTCAAAATTATCCCGGATATATTCTTGTTCTACAATGCTTTTTTGAATAAGCCTGACTTCTTCTTGATAAGATTTAGCTATATTATTAGTTTCTTTTATTTGAGCAGTATTAGTAATAACTAAGTTATATATTTCTTTAAGTTGTGAATTATATTTTTTTATAGAAGATATATAAATATTATAGGCTGTTTCGCCTAATGTTAAAAAATCCATATTCATATAACTCCTCCTATTCTAATTCTAATAATAAAATTATAACACAAATATATAGGAAGATGATATATAAATACTATTTTATTTAATAGTTGTCATACCTCCCATGTAGGGTTGTAATGCTACTGGAATCTTAATACTACCATCGGCTTGGACATTGTTTTCTAGGAAAGCAATTAACCCTCTAGGTGTTGCTAATACCGTGTTATTTAAGGTATTAACATAATATGCACCAGTTTCTCCTTTAGTCCTAATTCCTAATCTTCTAGCTTGTGCATCTCCTAAATTAGAACAACTACCAACTTCAAAGTATTTTTGTTGCCTAGGGCTCCAAGCTTCAACATCACAGCTCTTTACTTTAAGATCTGCTAAGTCTCCACTACAACACTCTAATGTTCTAACAGGAATATCTAGACTACGAAAGAAATCTACACTATATTTCCACATTTTATTATACCAAGCAGAGGCTTCTTCTGGTTTACATAAAACAACCATTTCTTGCTTTTCAAACTGATGAACTCTATAAAGACCCCGTTCTTCGATTCCATGAGCCCCTACTTCTTTTCTAAAACAAGGGGAATAAGAAGTTAAAGTTAAAGGAAGTTGTTCTTCTTTTAATAATTGATCTTTAAATTTACCAATCATAGAATGTTCACTGGTCCCAATTAAGAATAAATCTTCTCCCTCAATTTTATACATCATAGCATCCATTTCTTCAAAACTCATAACTCCGCTTACAACTTCACTTCTTATCATAAAAGGGGGAATACAATAGGTAAAACCCTGGTTTATCATAAAGTCTCTAGCATAACTTAACATAGCTGAATGAAGTCTAGCAGCATTACCCATTAAATAGTAGAAACCGTTACCAGTAGTTCTTCCCGCACTATCCTTATCAACTCCATTTATTTTAGCTAAAATATCGGCATGATATGGAACTTCAAAAGGAGGAATAACTGGGTCTCCAAATCTCTCTATTTCAACGTTTTGAGAATCATCTTTACCAATTGGTACAGAGGCATCTATGATATTTGGAATATGCATCATGTGTTCTTTTAAAATAGTACTAAGCTCCGTTTCCTGCTTCTCAATAGAAACTAATTGGTTATTAATAGAAGTTACTTCTTCCTTTTTTAAATTACCCTCTGCAACCTTTTTTTCTCGCATTAAAGAGCCTATTTCTTCACTGATTTTATTACGAGTGCTTCTTAACTCGTCCCCTGTTTTTTTAAGTTCCCGAATTTGTATATCTAAATCAATAACTTTATCTACTAGTTCTAGTTTAGAATCTTGATATTTCTTTTTAATATTCTCCTTTACAATATTAGGGTTTTCTCTAACAAATTTAATATCTAACATACTATTCCTTCTTTCTTTTTTATATAGAAAAAGACTCTGACTCCTGAGGAGCGAGAATCTCGCGGTACCATCCTTATTTATTACTTAATTTTTATAACGGTATTACCCGGGATTGATTAAATCCTCTAGAAAGGAGATTCATAATTTATCTATATTCATTTCCACCAACCATGAATTCTCTTTAATAGACCAATTACTATTGTCTTTCATCACTGAATTGCTTTAATCATATATCTTTTAAAAATAATTGTCAATATAAAAAAGGCTATCTAGCCTCTACAATCAGTTTAATAGCAGTTCTTTCTTCGCCATCAATTATTATATCGGCAAAGGCTGGTATGCAAATTAGATTTTTCCCAGAAGGAGCAACAAATCCTCTAGCAATTGCTACTGCTTTAACTGCTTGATTAAGAGCTCCTGCCCCTACTGCTTGTATTTCAACAATACCTTTTTCTCTAAAAACATTGGCTAGTGCCCCCGCTACTGAATTTGAATTAGATTTCGATGAAACTTTAAGTGTATCCATATTTACTTTTCCTTCTTTCTATTACTTCACTATATGTCAGAAAGAAAATATATATGAAAAAGTATTGATTATTTAAAAGAAAAAAGATGACTTATCATCTTTTAAAATGTTTTATAAACTTTCAATGTTTTGTTCGTCATCTTTTAATGTATCAAAATTGTTAGTTTGATTAACTAAAGGTACTTCATTTACAACTTCATTATTAAAATTGTTATCTACTACATAAGTAGTTGGTTCTTCCATTACAACTGGTGTAGTAGGTTCACTAACTGGTTCAGTAATTGTAGCTTCAGGAACAATTGGAGATATTTCCGGCATTGCCCATGATTCAACAATTGGTGCCATTTTTTGAGTAGCTTCTAACGGATCAGCTCCACCATAAATTTGACGGTGTGTTGGTTCAGTTACTTCTCCAATAAATGGATTAACTCCACCATAAATTGAAACAGCAGGTTCTTCTACTACTGGATTATCTATTTTAGCAACAACAGGTTCCTCTTCTGGAATTTCTATTGGAACTAAAGTCTCTGGAATTATGTCTGCTACTGGAAAATCATTAACTGGAGTTCCTAGTACAGTTGGTTCTTCAACAGTATCTAGTTCAGTTGGTTCCATTACTGGATTAAAACTAATTGGTTCAGATGCAACTGGTTGAATTGAATCAAGATTAATTGATTCTGTTACAACTGGACTAACTGTTTCCATCTCTGGAGTAATTGGTTTTTCACTAATTACTGGGGTTTCCATATCTTCCTCATTTATTTTTTCTTTTTTTGACTTAGCACTGCTAACAATGAAAATAACTAAAGCTATGATTAGTAATAAAACTCCTCCTGATATAAACATTCCTGGAATAGTTAAAAACCAATCTAAACTAAATGATATTGCCATTATATTCATTATGATTCATCTCCCTTATTTTATTCTATTCTAATGATAGCAAAAAAAATGAGTAAAAGCAATCGATATTTTGCAAATTACTCAAAATATTTCCATACCCCTACTTTAGGAGGAAGACTTTTAAACGTCATGACTTCTTTAATAGTAGGATGTGTAAATGATATTTCATAGGCATGTAAAGCTATAGGAAGTTTATCTTGTTGACCATATCGTTGGTCACCATACAAAGGATAGCTCCGTGAGGCAAACTGCACCCTTATTTGATGATGTCTACCCGTCTCTAAATCTATGTCAACTAATGACAATTTTTTCTCCTTATTTACATTTTTAACAGTATAATTCAAAACTGCCAATTTACCTTGATTTTTATTAGTTACTTTAGTAGTACCATCTTCTTCTTTTATTAAATAATCCGTAAATGTCCCCGTAGTATTTGATAAAATCCCAGTTATTACCGCTAAGTATTTCTTTTTAAATTCATGATTCCTAACTTGCTCAGATAGTCTACTAGCAGCCTTGCTAGTTTTAGCAAAAACCATTACTCCTGAAACTGGTCGATCAAGGCGATGAACTAATCCTAAATAAACATTACCTGGTTTTTGATATTTTTCTTTTAGATAATTTTTAATTATGGTTAACATATCTATGTCTTTTGTATCATCGGCTTGACTTAGAATATTAGCGGCTTTTACTACTACTATAATATGATTATCTTCATATAAAATATTTAGCTTATTCATTAGACTGAAACCTGCCAAATATTCCACATGGTAAAATTACTTGACTATTTTTAACAGGTAATCCTATTTCTCCTGAGGTAATAGTTCCCGGATATTTTGTTCCGACTGTTAAGAGTAATAAGTTTTCTAAAACTTGAGCAGATAAACCTGTAGTATAAGAATTAATTAAAAAGAAAAGGGGTGAGTCACTTAACAAAGAAGTGCATAGTTCTATTAAAGGGGCTAAATCTTTTTCAATATCCCAGACTTCCCCATTTGTTCCCCTACCATAACTAGGTGGATCCATAACAATTGCATCATATTTACTGCCTCTTCTTATTTCTCTTTGGACAAACTTGACAACATCGTCAACAATATAACGAATAGGTTTATCTTCTAAATGAGAGGCTTTAACATTTTCTTTACACCAATCAACCATTCCTTTAGAAGAATCCACATGAACAACACTTGCTCCTGCTGAAAGACAAGCTACACTAGCTCCTCCTGTATATGCAAATAAGTTTAAAACCTTTATCTCTCTTTTACTGTTCTTTATCTTATCTATCATGAAGTCCCAATTAACAGCTTGTTCTGGAAATAATCCAGTATGCTTAAATCCCATTTGTTTTATATTAAAAGTTAAATTTTTATAATCAATAGTCCAAGAACTAGGAGTGCTTTTTAGGGTCTCCCAATATCCTCCACCTTTACTACTTCTGTGGTAATGAGCATTTATCCCTTTGAAAGTAGTCAAGTCCCCTTGTGTCCAAATAACTTCTGGATCGGGTCTTAATAATATAATATTTCCCCATCTTTCTAGTTTTTCCCCATTACTAGTTCCTAAAATTTCATAATCCTGCCAATTAGTTGCTAATTCCATTTAATCACCCCTGTTCTTTAATTATACCTTGTTTTTCAAGGATTATCTAGATTATATTAATTTTTAGTATTCCTACTTAACCCTACTATATTTTCATAAAACTATTATATAGTTCCTGACATTTATCTATGTCCATAGCGGGGACAGCTATATATGGATTGTTTATTCCTAATGCTATATATTTTTCACTACCTAACTTATGATATGGCAAAAACTCTACTTTCTCTATATGCTTAATTCCTTTTAGAAAAGCATGGAGCTGATTTAAATAAACCATATTATCATTTATCCCAGGTACTATTACCTGCCTAATATAGCAAGGTTTGTTAGATTCATTTAAAGAGGTTACAAACTGATTAAAGTAGGTCATTTCTTCACCTGTTATATCTCTATATAATGAGGGTATAACATGTTTAATATCTAAAATAACTAAATCAATATATTTTAGAAGTTCATCATAATTACCAGTTCCAACTCCTGATGTGTCTAAAGCAATATGAATATTAGCAGCTTTTAAAAGTTTACATACTTCAATTAAAAAGGTTGGCTGAAGAAGAGGTTCACCTCCAGAAAATGTTACTCCTCCATTATTACTAGCTTCATAATAAGGCTTGAATCTTTTTAACTTTTCGACTAGTTCCTCTGGAGTAATATTATCAGCTCTTTTAATCCACATTTCAGGATTATGGCAAAACTTACAACGCAGACGACAGCCTGTTAAAAAGACAACTGTTCTAACCCCTGGTCCATCAACTAATCCCATACTTTCTATGGAGTCTATACTACCTTTAACCATAATTATAACCTGTCATGAAATGTTCTATTTATTACTTCTTGTTGTTGTTTCTTAGTTAGGCGATTAAATCTAACAGCATAGCCAGAAACTCTAATAGTGAGTAAAGGGTATTTATCAGGATTTTCCATAGCGTCTACTAGCATACTTCTATTTAATACATTAACATTTAAATGATGTGCTCCTTGAATAAAGTAACCATCTAAAATAGAAATTAAATTGGTAACTTGCTCTGTTTTGGTTGTGCCTAATGCCGCCGGAACAATTGAAAAGGTATTAGATACTCCATCTCTACAGCAAGAAGCATAATTTATTTTAGCTACAGAATTCAAACTAGCTAGAGCCCCTGATGTATCTCTTCCATGCATAGGATTAGCTCCTGGTGCAAAAGCCACATGAGAACCTCTTCCATCTGGAGTTGCTCCTGTTTTTTCACCATATACAACATTAGAAGTTATGGTTAAAACAGAGAGTGTAGGAATAGCTTCTCTATAAATTTCATGTTTAGTTAATTCTAAATAGAATTTTTCTAATATTTCAAGAGCAATACTATCTACTCGGTCATCATCATTACCATATTTAGGGTAATCTCCCTCTATTTCAAAATCTACTGCAAGACCTTCTTTATCCCTAATTGGTTTTACTTTAGCATATTTAATTGCAGATAAAGAATCAACTGCTACTGATAAACCCGCTACTCCAAAAGCCATTAATCTTTCTACATCAGTATCATGAAGAGCCATTTGGCCTCTTTCATAAGAATACTTATCATGCATGTAGTGAATAATATTCATGGTATTTACATATAACTCTACTACTTGTTCTAAAACTTTATTATAAGCCTTTTTAACTGTGTCATAATCAAGTATTTCATCTGTAATAAAAGGAATATTATCTAAAACTTTAATCTTATTTATTTCATCTATTCCGCCATTAATAGAATATAAAAGAGATTTTGCCAAATTACATCTAGCACCAAAAAATTGCATTTGTTTACCTATTTTCATAGCGGATACGCAACAGGCAATTCCATAATCATCACCATATATAGGGCGCATTATATCATCATTTTCATACTGAATAGCATCTGTTTCAATGCTCATCTTACTACAGTACTTTTTAAAGTTTACTGGTAAATTTTGACTCCAAAGAACTGTCATATTAGGTTCAGGTGAAGTATCAAGATTAGTTAAAGTATGAAGAAAACGAAAAGAGTTTTTTGTAACTAATGATTTATTATCTAAACTCATTCCCCCAATTGATTCAGTTACCCAGGTTGGATCTCCTGAAAATAATTCATCATATTCAGGTGTTCTTAAATGTCTAGCCAATCTTAATTTAATTACAAACTGATCAATTAATTCTTGAGCTTCAGTTTCAGTAATTAAACCTGTACGCAAATCTCTTTCAAGATAAATATCTAAAAATGTAGAGACCCTGCCTAGGCTCATAGCTGCTCCATTATTTTCTTTTACAGCTGCTAAATAGCCGAAATAAGTCCACTGTACTGCTTCTTTAGCGTTAGCCGCGGGTTTACTTATATCAAATCCATAGGTACTTGCCATTAAGGTCATATCTTTTAAAGCTCGGTATTGCTCTTTTAATTCTTCTCTTTGCCTAATTAATTTTTCTGTCATGGGACCAGTTCTCTCAGTATGTTCTTTTTCCTTTTCTTTCATTAAATAGTCTGTTCCATATAAAGCAAGGCGTCTATAATCCCCTATAATTCTTCCTCTACCATAAGCATCAGGAAGACCAGTTAATAGGCCTACATGTCGGGCTACTTTCATACTGTCTGTATAGGCATCAAATACTCCTTGGTTGTGGGTTTTCCGAAATTCATTAAAATAATGGTCAACATCATGATTTAGTTTATAACCATAAGCATTTAGAGAAGAATAAACCATTCTAATACCGCCATATGGATTCACTATTCTCTTAAGTGGAGCGTCTGTTTGAAGCCCAAAAATGACTTCATTTTCTTTGTCTATGTAACCAGGAGCAAAAGAATTTATATCTGCCATATGATCTACATCAATATCTAATACTCCCTTTTTTATTTCTTCTTGGAGTAGTTTAGTACACTTGTCCCAAACTTTTTTAGTCTTTTCTGTAATTTCCGATAAGAAAGTTTCATCCCCTTCATATAAAGTATAATTTTTTTGTATAAAGTCTTGAACATTAACTTCTGTTGTCCAGATTCCTTCTTTAAAATTTTCCCATTCTGTCATGATTAACCTCCTTATCATATATTATTTAGTATAGCACAGGTATGAACTTTTAATATGTTTTTTTATGGTGGTTTACAGATTTATTTATAGGAAAAGAACCATTATAGCAGTGGTTCTTTATATAAACTATTTATCTTTTTAGGAGCAGAAAAGATGGGAGAAAAAAGCAATCTTGCTATAGGAAACTATAAATATGCAGCAAAAAGATGAGGCAGTTTGAATAATTTTCTAAGTTCCCTTATGTGAGAAATTCAATAACTTCTTAGGCTAAAGTGATGATAAGTAATGATTCCCTAACTGGCCTAATCATACTGTGTTTTTTCTGATAAAAAAATCGCACTTTAAACCAGTGCGATTAATTTTCCCTATGGTGCTGCTGAGAAGTTATCTACAATTTTTTCACTTATATGTTAAATAAATTTTTAATTCCTAGTACACCGTCATAATAATTATCCATAATTTCTACACATAATTTCATTTTATCAAGGTTAATATCATTATTATTAACATATTCATTAATTACTTGTTTAAATAAAGAGTCATAATAAAATGTTATTGAACCATATTTTGAATATACTAGCACATTCACTAATTCATTTACTTTTTCATTTATATCATCTTCAAGTTTTGCTATTAAATAGTCATTAATGTTAACTGTATCTCCATCAATTTCAATTTCATTACCAACAATTGATGATAATTTCTTTTGTAATGGTAATTGTTGATTTTTAATATCTTCCATTAAATAATCTTTATATTGTAATGTTTTTTCAACTGTATATTTAGACATTTCTTTTTGCTTATTTTCTATATTTTTCTTTTCTATTTCATTAACAGCAAATTTTTTATCTTCTGTTTTATTAAATTCTAATACTTCATTTGTATTAACATCTATCAACATCCAATATTCAGGAATAACATTACCTGTTATATCCCACACATTATCATTTTCATTTGTTAACACAACACATACATATAACTTATTATCTATTTTTCTTAACATTGGATATAAAGGTATATATGTATCTAACCCTTTCTCCATTTTTACCTTGTTGGCAATATTTAAATACTTGTCTAAATTTGAATCATTCATAATATCTCTCCTTTATTTTTTTTCTTGCATTAAATAAATAATATTTAATGTTTGTTTCATTAGCATTTATCTTTTTGCTAATTTCTTTTATTGAAAGGTCATTAAAATAATATAGGTTAAAAGAAATTTTTTCTTTTTCTGTTAAGCCAAAATTATCTAAATTAGTTATTATTTCTTTATAAATAATTTTATCAATCATATCTGTTTCATAGCTCTTGTTATAAATATCTTCATAAATGACATTTCTTTTTTCTTTAATATATTTTTTTGCCTTAGTGCACCATAAATTATAAGCAACTTTCCATATCAGATTTTCTAGTTTTTCAACTTTAACATTTTTATTTAGATATTCAAAAATTGATAAAAAAACATTGTTAACAAGATCTTCTGCATCTTCTTTATTATTAGTTTTCTTTATTGCCCAAAAATATAGTTTATAATAATATTCATCATAAATCTTATCCATAATAACCTCCTTTCACTGATATAGTATTAACAACTGATAATTGGTTAGTTATATTTTTATTAATAGTATATCTTGTATATAAGTATAACATGTTTTTATATTTTATAATTAAAACTATCTTTATATCTAGATTCCCTTTCAGCTTTTTCTTTATTAACACTAGACTTCCTTCAGGTCCTTTTTTTCTAAAAACAAAAAACAATCATTTCTGATTGATTTTGTATCAAAAGTTCGAATAGTTCGAACAAAATTCTAAAGTGGCCCTGAGATGTGACTTGAACCCACACAATGTTGCCATTACTGGATTTTGAGAAGTGTGACACTGTTTTTAAAACGTTTCCATTAGTTGCTTTTTTCAAGTCATTTCCTTATGTTTAAAGACATTACATCATTTCTCGATTTATTTCCCACCTAATTTATATAGTTATTCATTTATTCCTTATAATTCAACAAAAACTTGGTGCGAGAGATGGGAGTTGAACCCACACAAATTAATCATTTAAAGGTGTTTGAGACCTCCGCGTCTACCATTCCGCCACTCTCGCGTGTACATAAATTATAGCATAAACAAAAAAATTGTTCCATACTAAAAAACATTTTTTTCAGAATTTATCTTGGTATTTCAAGTTTATCAATTAGTTTTTCTAAATCATTTATTTCATTCTGTTTGAAACAATACTTTGCTTGAGATAATCTATCAATATCTAAATGTCGTTTTAAATCTTCAAAGCCAATAGGTCTAAAGGTTTTTATTGTTCCTTTTTTTAAAACAATATCGCCTTTAAAACCATGTTCCTCTACATATGCTTTAGGATATGGCCCTTCTACTGAGCTTAATATTCCCGAAGCAATAATATGATTATCATACTGAAATAACAATAAATCATATTCTTGATCTCTTAATCCTTGATTATAATAATGATACCAACCCTTTTCTTTGTTTGGTAGTCTATCTTCAAAAAATTCGCTTTGGATATATTCTATAGGTGCATCTCCTTTTCCCATAGGTATAATTCTAATATCTGCAATTTCTTTAATTGAATACTTTGCCATATAATCACCTCCTACTAACTTTCTTGGTTTAATTAATTATATCACAAACTACCTAATTTATTAAATACAAAAAAAGAAATTCATTTAAAGAATCTGATTAATATTTCTCTATTAATTATTTACCTCTTCATACTTAGAATTATACAAATCTATCTCTGAATCTTCTTCAGTCATCTTAATAAACTCGGACATATCAGGTAAATCATTAATTGTAGCTAATCCAAAATAATCTAAAAATTCACTAGTTGTTTGATAAAGAATAGGTCTCCCTGGTAAATCACTGCGCCCTATTTCTTTTAAGAATCCTTTTGCCACTAACTTTCTCATCATTTGACTACTACTAACGCCTCTTATTTCATCTACTTTAATTCTAGTTAAAGGCTGATTATAGGCAACAATTGCTAGTGTTTCTAGAGCTGCTTGACTTAAAGTATTACTTTCAGGATTTTCTATTAATCTCTCAAAATACTCTTTATGTTCTTTCTTAGTTGTTAGTTTAAAAGTATCTCCTAAGAAATTGATTCTAATTCCTCTATCAGGTTCATCATACTTTGCTCTTAAGGAACTTATTAAAACTCTAGCCTCACTTTCATCTATTTGCAATATATCTTTAATTTGGCTCATGGTTAATCCTTCGTCACCTACTACGAATAAAAGTCCTTCTAATACTGCTTCTAAATTCATTTTCTACACCTCACAAAAAATAGCTTCAAAGTTATCTTCTTGTTCTATTTTTAATTCTTTTTCTTTAGCCATTTCTAAAATAGCTAAAAATGTTACTACGATATACTCTCTAGTTAAGATATTAAATAATTCAAAAAAATTAACTCGACCTTTTTCTTTTAAAACCTGATTTATTTCTATTCTTCTATTTGCAACGGTTATTTCTTTATTAGTTACTTTAGTAGGAATAGGTAGATTATCTTGTTGCCTTTTTAAAAATCTCCCAAAAGCATTTACTAAATCATCTAGAGTGATATCACTAGTAATAACTGTTTCTTGATCAACATATTCCGTTATCTTTTCTGGAGACTTAGTGTGAATTTCTTGTCTTATTTCCTCTAATTCTTTAAAATTCTTAGTCATATCTTTATATCTTTGATATTCAATTAATCGGTTTATTAAGACTTCTTTTGGATCATCTTCTTCATCTGCTATGTCCTCTTGTTTAACGGGAAGTAATAATCTAGATTTTATTTCAATTAATTCACTAGCTAAAACTAAATATTCACTAGCAATATTTAAATTAAGAGCTTCTAGCTGTTTTATATAAGCTAAATATTGATTAGCAATATCCTCTATTTTTATATCTAAGATATCTACTTTAGATTCTTTTACAAAATGCAGTAAAAGATCTAACGGTCCTTCAAATTCTTCTAATTTAACTTCATACTCCACAGTCTTCACTTCCTATATACACTTATTTATACATTATAGCATATACCTTATATTATTTGACTTAGAACTTACTAAATATTGCATTTTAAGTATTAGTTTGTTATATTTATTTTATTAAAGGGGTATGTTAATGAAGAGATTTACAATGAAAGATGAAAGTTTTGTTTGTGATAACTGTGGGAATAGCATTAATAAATTAAATTATACAGCGAGAGATCATTGTCCTTTTTGCTTGTATTCAAAGCATGTTGATATTCTACCAGGGGATAGAAATAATACTTGTTTGGGATTATTAAAACCTATTGGTATAGAGAAATTTAAAGACTCATATAAAATTATTTATAAATGTGAAAAATGTCATAGTCTTCATAAAAACATTATCGCTAATGACGATAATATGGATTTAATTATTGAATTATCTAATATAGAAAAATAAAGAACAGTTTTTTTGTTCTTTATTTTTTTAGTTTTTTGGTTTAAAGAATAGGGCAAAGAAGAAAGTAAACACTATTGCTGAGGTTATTCCTGATGCTGTTAAATCAAACATTCCCATTGCTAGTCCGACTGGTCCATAATCAATAGCTTTAGATAAGGCTCCATGAATTAATAAGTGCCCAAAACTAGTAATAGGGACTAAAGCTCCGCCTCCAACAAAGGCAATTATTTTATCATAGATACTGAATGTATCTAGGAAAGCACCTATTACTACAAAGATACTGGTAATATGACCTGGTGTTAACTTAGTATTATCTAAAATAATCTGGCCAAGGAAACAGATAGTTCCTGCAAAGAGAAAAGAATATAAATATATCATTCTACTCCCTCCAAACTAATAGCATGTGCAATACTTAAGATTGGTTGTTTAAGATTAGTAAATGTAGGAGAAAATAAGGCACCAGTTGCGACTAATAAAACTCTTTTTAATTTTTTAGTTTTAAGTTGTTCCATAATATAGCTATAATTTACTAAAGCACTGCAAACAGGGCCGCTTCCACCTGCAAATATTTCTTTTTGCTTTTTTAAGTCATATAGCATAATTCCACAGTCATTATAGTTACTATGAATATCTAAATTGTACTCTGCTTTCATAAAATCAATGACTATATTTTTACCATAAATACCTAAATCACCAGTTAAAATTAAATCATAATAACTTGGAGTTCTCTTTAAAGAAGTTAAATGCTCATAAATGGTCTTAGCTGCAGCAGGGGCCATGGTGGCTCCCATATTAGAAGCATCATGTTGATCTAAATTACAAATAGTGCCAATAGTAGAACTTTCTACCTTAACTCTACTTTTTTCACTAGTAATTAATATACTTGCCCCACCTGTTGCTGTAAATGTAGCAGTTTTTGGTTTAGGGGCCCCATATTCTGTTGGATTACGAAATTGTTTTTCACTACTCATATTATGAGATGAAGAAGATACAATAATATTTGAAACGGTTTTACTTTCAATAAATTTAGAGGCTATAATCATCCCTTCAATACTAGTAGCACAGGCACTATAAATACCTAGAAAGGGTATGTTAAAAGATTCTATTGCATAACAAGAGGCAGTAATTTGATTTAATAAATCACCAGCTATAATTAGATCAATACTCTCTTTTTTTAAATTAATCTTTTTTAAGAGAATATTTATACTTTCTTTTAGAAGATGAACTTCTGCTAATTCCCAGCACTTTTCATTATTATATAAATCTTTATAGGTTTTATCGAAATACTTATTTAAAGGACCTTTTGCCTCATATGGTCCTGCTACTGTAGAGGTCTCCTTTATATAGACATTATTATATTTTTCTGTCATAGCTTAATACCTATAATTACTAGTCTAATTATACCAAAGAACCATGCTGAAACTACACCATATAAGATAACAGAACCTGCTAGTTTAAAAATATTACTACCTATTCCAAAGACAGGTCCTTCCCTACGGTATTCTATCCCTGCACTAGTCATTGAATGCGCAAAACCTGTGATAGGAATAATTAATCCGCACTTGGCAAAACTAACCCACTTATCAAAGAAGCCTAAAGCTGTAAATAATGAGGCCAAAAAAATTAAAGTTATAATCATAAAGATAGAGGCATCTTTACTACTTATACTTAAGATATTACTGTAAACTTCAATTAATAGTTGTCCAGTTGTACCTACTACTCCACCTATAATAAACGCTATAAGAGCATTTTTTAGCTTTGCCTCTTTAGGTTTATGAAGAGCTACAATTTTAGTATATTGCTTTTTATCCATATTATCACCTAACTATAGCATGGACTATTTTTAAAGCTATATACCTTTACAAAGAATAATATTTATTATTTAAGACTACTCTAACTAAACTATTAATTTATTTTTTAACTTAGTTAATATTTTAGCCTCCGTTCTAGACACTTGGACTTGACTCATCCCTAGTTCTTGAGAAGCCTCACTTTGAGTATAATCTTCAAAGTAACGGTACTTAATAAGTCTTCTGTCTTTCTCTTCTAGCTTGTCTAACTCCGTATATAAGTCTTGAACATTAGAATTATATTTTTTTTCAGTAACAGCTAAATGGTCATAAAGATTAAGATCCTTACCATCATTTTCTTCATTTAAAATAAAATCTAGACTTCTGATGAATTCCTTAGACAACTCTGCATCTAAAACTATTTTTTCATCTATTTCTAAAAATAAAGATATTTCTGTTATAGTAGGTGTTCTCATTAGTTTTTGAGTTAAAAATTCTCTGGTTTTATCTACAACTTTTGCTATTTTCATAGTTTCCTTATTAATTTTTATACTTTTATCTTCTCTGACAAACTTTAATACTTCACCCCAAATATAAGTATGAGCATAAGTAGAAAACTTTGTGTCAAAGCTACTATCGAACTTTTGATAAGCTTTAAATAAACCTAACATTCCCACTTGATATAAATCATCTACATCATAATATCTTCTAAATTTACTAATAATTGAATAAACTAATCTTTCATTCTCTTGAACAATGGTATCTGGCATAGTTATCCTCCTTAAATATTAATCATATTAAAAACATTTAATTCACTGGTACTACTACAAATATTGAATAAACTATTTTTCCTGATTTTACCTCCTAATCTATCACTAGCTCCACATAAAATTAGATTACCTCCATTACCCTTAATTTTTTTATCAAGTTGATCTAATAGTGCTATGCCCCCTTTATTGATACTAGATAATCCTGATAAATTAAGTGCAATATATTTAATGCCACTTTCTTCAACTAAATATTTAAAATAATAATTTAGTTCTTTAGACTCTATTTCTCTAATTACTCCAGTTAGTCTTAAAAATAATATTCCTTTACGAAACTCTGCTGTTTCTAGCATCTAATCACCTCATGCCATTAAATATAAATCATTTTTTTATATCTTTCTACTCATTCGACAAAACCTTACAAATTATTCATTCGACAAAAAGTGACAGGATTTTTATACATATAAAAAGTACTACCTAATTAATAGTACTTTATTTATTACATGGTAATTATTTTAATATAAATATCATACCAACTATAACATCTAATAATATTAGGGCCTAAGCAAGTTTCGTTATAATTGCTATCAAAAACTATTACCGGTATTTTAGAAGAAATGTCCTTAATATTTTCTGGTTTATCTTCAATCATTAGATCAATTTTATTATCTAGACATACTTCTAATTTATCTTCAGGACTAAAAATAATTTTATCATAGTAAATGTCATTTTCCTTTAACCAGGTTAAGGTTAAACTTTGTATCTCTTCTTGAGACATATTAAGTTCACTACTCCTAGCTGTAATTAAATAGATTTCATGGCCTAGATTTTTTAGTTTTTTAATAATTTCACTAGCAAACTTCCGAGGAGGTTCTGATTCTATATAATCATAAATTATAGAAGCCCAAAACTGGTTATCCATTTCCTTAGTTATATTAAACATATCTTTGGTAAAGTAGGCCTTACTATCAACTATACTTACTTGTTGGTTACAAAAATACTTTGTTCCTAAATCTATTTCATATTTAGCTATATCTGTTAAAACTCCATCTATATCTATTCCTATTCTCATATATACTCCTTATGCTTATTATTTCATTATAATTATACTAAATAACTAAAATAATATCTACACATAATAACAGTTACTTAGATCAACTTACCCTCTATTTCCAGTAAGCATTTCCTTTATAATTCTAAAATAAAGTTTGAAAAATTTAGCTTTAGTAACTTCTTCTTTAACTGTAACTGGATATTCTCCTACTACTCCTCCATTATTAGTTAGAATAACTTTACCGACAACATCTCCAGGTTTAACAGGAATTTTAATACTATTTAATTCTAGTTTAGTATCTAAAACTGCATCTTCGGCGGCTTTCTTTGTGACAATCCCAATATCATCTTTAGCCACTATTATAACTTGGTCTTTATTTCCTTTATCTATCTTAGTAGTACCTAATACTTCTCCCTTAGCCTTTAAAAGTTGCATTTTGTAATTATTAAAACCATAGTCTAGTAAAGCTGCTGTTTCTTTATTTCGTACCTTACTATTTTCTTCACCTAAGACAACTGCAATCAATCTTAGGTTATCTTTTTTAGCGGTTACACTCATACAGTATAAAGCTGCATCCGTATGACCGGTTTTTAAACCATCGGCTCCTTTATAGGTGCGGATTAATTTATTGGTATTTACTAACCAAAACTTATTAGCAGTGTCAGTTCTTAGATAATCTTCATAAACAGAGGAAAACTCTAAAATACTAGGATGCTGTAAGAGTTCTTTAGCTATTAGACCTAAATCATGACTACTTGAATAATGATTTTCTTCATCTAGTCCAGTACTATTCATGAAGTGGGTATTTTTAAGACCTAATTCTAGAGCTTTTTTATTCATTGCTTCAACAAAAGATGCTTCAGTTCCACTAATACGCTCCGCTAATAAAACTGTTGCGTCATTAGCACTGGCCATAGAGATACCTTTCATTAAATCTCTAACAGTCATTACTTCATTAGGTTGTAACCAAATTTGACTGCCACCCATTCCAGCTGCATTTGAGGATGTTGTTATTTTCTCATCCCAAGTTAGAGTACCATTTTCTATACTCTCTAAAATAAGTATTTGAGCCATCATTTTAGTCATAGATGCAACAGGTATTCTTTCGTCCATTTGCTTTTCAAAGAGGATTTCTCCCGTAGTAGCTTCCATTAGTAAACCACTTTTGGCATTAGTTAGCAGTTCACTTGGTGTAGATGTCTCTTTCTCCTTATTAACTTCATTTGTCTCTATCTCATCTGGATAAATACCAGTAACGGGGTTAGTATCAGCTGCTAAAACAGATAAACTAGGGAAAATAGTTAAGCATAATATAAGAGTGATAATTAATACTTTTTTCACAATTACCTCCTATTAACTAATATGAGGGTTTAAAGCAATAAATGATTGTTTTGTCATAAAATGTAAATATATAGTTATTTAAATTATTTTAAGTATCTTTTTATTTTGATATGATATGATTAATTAAGGTGATTATATGAGAAAAAGAAAGAAAGCTATTACTCTATCTTTAATATTAATTGGGATTATAATTTTACTAGCAGGAGGAATATATTTAGTAAGAAGTCCCAAAAAAGAAGATATTAGAGATAATAATTCTAAGCCTAACCCCACTCTAAATAACAAGGATGAAAATAATAAAATAGTAGAAAAACTTAAACTGCTTAATAATATTAATAAATCTATAGACTATTTTAAAATGGAATATTTAGACCGTTATGTTACATTCAAACAGAATCATAGTAATTTAACAAATGAAGATGTGGTAACTCGGGTTAATCTTAATTTAGATAAACCTGCTTATACTAACACTAAGGATACTCCTTATTTAAATCAAATATATTTATTAAGTAATAAGTATATTTCTATGCCTAGTACCTATATTCCTAAAGGGCTTGAGGTTATTTCTAGTACCTATAGTAATGGTAGTAGACAGTTAGTAAAAGAGGCCAAAGAGGCTTTTGAGGAGATGGCTTTACAGGCTAAAAAAGAGGGGTTTACAATTAGGGCTATGTCAACTTATCGTAGTTATAAATATCAAGTAACTTTGTATCAAAACTATGTTGATCAAGATGGAAAGGAAAAAGCTGATACTTATTCAGCCAGAGCTGGTTTTTCAGAGCACCAAACAGGATTAGTAGCTGATATTGATAATAAAGAGAAAGCCTATACTAGTTTTCACTTAACAAAAGAATTTACTTGGATGAAAAATAATGCCTATAAATTTGGTTTCATTTTAAGATATCCTAAGGGTAAAGAAGAAATCACTGGGTACGGTTATGAATCATGGCATTACCGATATGTTGGAGTTCCAGTAGCAACTTATATTCATGAACATGATATTACCTTTGATGAATATTATGCTAAATTTATAGATGGAAAAAAATAAAGAGCACTATGCTCTTTTACTTTATTATAAAATAATCTTGAACAGGAATATAACATTCTTTATCCACATATAAAGTGCATAAAGTATCTCCAATATTCACTTGTTCACCTACAACTTTGTTTAAAAATATTCCTACATCTGGTTTAATAATATCAGTCTTATTGCTTCTGCCTGCTCCTAAGGAAACAGCTAAATTACCCATTTTTAAGGCATTTATCTCCGTAATAATTCCTGTCTTTGGACTTTTAATAAGCTGGGTCTTAGAACTTAAAACTAATTTAGATAAATTCCCCCCCTGACTAATTATAAAAGAGATAAACTTCTGATAAGCTTCTTTGTTATTTAAAGATAATAAAACTTCTTCTTTAGCCTCATCATAAGAAATGTTTTTACCCATACTGACCATGTGACTAGCTATTTGAATAGATAATTCTGTTAAATAGGAATTATCTTTTCCCTCTAAAACATTTATTGCTTCCATTACTTCTATTCTATTACCAATAGCCCGTCCTAAAGGGTTATCCATAGGGGTCATTAAAGTTCTTACTTCTACTTGATACTTTGCTCCTATTTTTTTCATTATTTCAGAGAGTCTAACCGCATCACCCATGGTTTTAATTAGAGCCCCTGTACCGACCTTAATATCAACTAAAATTTTATTAGCACTGCCCGCTATTTTCTTAGACATAATAGAAGACGCTATTAGGGGAATAGATTCAGTTGTACCAGTCACATCTCTTAAAGCATAGATTTTTTTATCTAAAGGAGTTAAGTTTTTAGTTTGAGAAGTTATAGCTAAACCATTCTTTTTTATTAAATTTAAGAATTCATTTTCATCTAAATCTACTTTAAAGCCTGGAATACTTTCTAGTTTATCAATCGTACCACCGGTATGGCCCAAACCTCTTCCACTCATCTTGGGAACGACTACACCACAACTGGCTACAAGTGGTAGGACTATTAAAGTAGTCTTATCTCCGACACCACCAGTTGAATGTTTATCTACTTTTATGCTGTTAATCATAGATAAATCTAATTTATCTCCACTATTAATAAAAATATCCGTTAAATTAAATATTTCTTCATCTGACATACCATTTATACAGATAGCCATTAATAAACTACTCATTTGATAATCCGGAATGAGGTCTTTTAAATAGCCATTGAAGGCATACTCTAATTCTTCTTTACTAAGTACTTCTTTAAGTCTTTTTTTATTAATTATTTCTACTATATTCATATTTATCTTCTCCTATTATCATTATAGAAGATGTTCTTACTTTTTACAAATTAAAAT
>JAVWCU010000003.1:46252-48933 GCA_036648855.1 Bacilli bacterium | reverse complement strand
ATTATAGCATAGGTTATTTAACTAATCAATATAACAAATATTTTATTTTGGTCTATACCTTGGTAAATAACATACTTTATATTAGGTGATGAAATGACAGTAGTTAAAGCTACTACAAAAGAAATTGACTTACTGGCTCGTCTGATGCGAGCTGAAGCAATCGGAGAAGGTGAACTAGGAATGCTAATGGTTGGTAACGTTGGAGTTAATAGAACCTTAGCTAAGTGCTTTACCTTTAAAGATATTTCATCTTTGACACAGATGATTTTCCAATCTCCAGGAGGATTTTCTGGTATTTTGAGTCCTTTATTTAATTCTGCTTCTACTATTCAAGAAAGAGAATTAGCCAGTAGAGTTATTAAAGGTGAATATTATTATCCTGCAACTAATGCATTATGGTTTTATGCCCCAGTTGAAGGCGCTAATTGCATTGCTCTTTGGTATGATCAAAGATTAACCGGAAGATTTAAAAACCATTGCTTTTATCAGCCTTATATAGGTGTTTGCCCTCCTGTTCATTAAAGCCCGTTAGATTTACTAACGAGCTTTTGTTTTATTTGAATATTTTTAAAACTTGGCCTATATTTAAAGTACTAGTAGAAATATTATTACTCTCTTTTAGAGATTCTACTGTTATATTAAATTTCTTGGCTATACTCCATAAACTATCTCCACTTACTACAATATACTCAATCCATGATGGATTGGTTTTTGGTTTGGGAATAGTTAAGATTTGTCCTATAGTTAGATTCTCACTATTCAAATTACTATTTTTTTTAATATCATCTACCGTTGTATTGAACTTCTTAGCAATATTCCAGAGACTATCTCCTTTTTTTACTATATATTTAATTGTTTCTATGATGGGTGGAAGATCAGGGGGAGGAATAATACTTACTTCAGGTATTAGCAGTTTTTGTCCGACAGTTAAATTAGAACTTGTAAGTTTGTTTATTCTGAGCAATTCAGAAACTGTAGTATTAAACTTCTTAGCAATACTGTAAAGGCTATCATCTTTTTCTATAATATAATATTTACTAATTGGAAGTTCTACTTCTTCTTTCGTTGGTACTTTTAATATTTGCCCTATTGTTAAAGCTGTTGTTGATAAATTATTTATATTGATTAAATCATCAACTGTAGTTTCATATTGTTTTGCTAGTTTATATAAGGTATCACCTAAAGTGACTATATAACTTAATAACCCACTTGTAGAGGGTGGTGTACTGCCTGGTATAACTAATAATTGCCCTGTTTGCAAAATATCGCTTGTTAAATTATTAATTTCTTTTAGAGCATCAACTGTTACTCCATATTTTTTAGCTATTTTATAGAGACTATCTCCATTTATAACTGTATAGTATTTTTTGTTGCTATTAACTGGCGGCTTATAGGCTACTCCAGCATATTCTGCTACGGATTTTACTACAGCTTCAACATAGTTTATTAAATTGGTTTGAAGCTTTCTTACATCTTTTGGGTTATCTATAAAACCATATTCTATTAATAAAGGTGAAGTGCTTTTAGTATCTCTCATAATATAATAATAATCTTGAGAAGGATCTGTTGGCAATCTTCTTTGATAATATTTCCTCATAATTTGGCCTTCTTGACCTATAGCTTTTAAAATAGATTTGGCCAGAGTATCATTATTTCTGAGGGCATAAACGACTTCAGCACCTTCTCCACCACCTGCATTTATGTGATTAGATATAACCAGCACATCATCTGTACTTCCAAAGCTATTTTTCATTAGGTTAACTCGCTCTTCTCTAGTTAAAGTAGTATCAGTATCTCTAGTGATAACTACTGGTATTCCTAACTCTTTGAAGCGTTTATACATATAATTAGCGGCTTCTAGGTTAAAATCTTTTTCCTTTAAGCCATTGGCAACAGCTCCTGGATCATCTCCCCCATGCCCTGCATCAACAACTATCCCCTTTATGTTTCTTAAACTATATTCTTTATCCACTCTATCACTCCTTGTATTGTATCATATGTATTTTGCCTATTTTTGTTCAAAAAAAGACTAATCATTGCTGATTAATCTAACTACTTTTCTATTTATTTAAGATTGCATCAATTGGTTTCATTTTTGATATTTTTAATAGAGGAATAACACTGGAAATTAGAACAACGAGTATTACTACTAAAAATATTAACCCAAACTGTCTAATACTAACTATAAGCGGAGTAAGCAGTAAACCTATTTCTTTCATTAATACATAGTTTAAATTATTACTACATATAACTAGGACAATTGAACTTATTATGCCAGAAATCAGGGCAATTATGAAACCTTCCCATAAGAATATTTTTATAATATCCAGACTTCTTGCTCCTAGGGCTCTTAATACCCCTATTTCTTTTTTCCTATAATGGATACTAGTAAATATGAAATTACTAATCAGAAAAATAGTAAATACTAAGAAAACTAAGCTAACATAAAAAGCAATATTTTTAAATATATCAATAATTTTAATTAGCAATTCTACTTCGTCACTGTATGTTGTTTTAGCTGATATTTCATTGTTGCAAGGAAAATCCCTTAAAATATTTTTAAAATCCTTTTCTTTAACCACTGGAACAAGTACTCCCGTTTTTTGTAAAGCATTAATTTTGTAATCATTAACTAGTTCAGTAGAGAAATAATTACTTTTATTACCTTTATCATTACTATT
>JAVWCU010000003.1:0-46152 GCA_036648855.1 Bacilli bacterium | reverse complement strand
CATTAACTAGTTCAGTAGAGAAATAATTACTTTTATTACCTTTATCATTACTATTTGAGTCTACTAAACCTATAATTTTAATATTATCAAATACTCTATCAGGGTTTTTTTGATTATATGAACGTCCTTCATATATTTTTAAAGCAATATTTTTTGAAAATACTTTGTAATCTTTAACATAATTAGTAAAAAACTTTTTTTCTAGAAGTTCTCTATTTTCACCCTCATGTTTATTAAGATATTTTTCTAATTCTTCGATATAGTTCCTGCTATCAAAGTCTACTAACTGACTAACATCTAAAATAGCCTCGTTTTTAGCTAGGTGATTTGTTTTAACCCAGTTAGTTCCATTATAATACTCAATTTCCTTTGATAGAATGGTAGGGGAAATATGATACCCATTTTGCTGCAGATTTATTTCATCAGAAATAAGGTTATATGTATTATTAGGATATAAGAAAGAAATATCTTTAACTTTTAAATTGGAAATGAAATCATTATTTACATATATTTTATTATAAATATTTTGAATCTCTCTAGTTAATTCTCTTGATAACTTTACTTCTTCCTCTGAGATATTATCAGCATCATATTTTTTGCCTTTTAGGCATTGGTACTTTGATAAATCATAATTAACTAATCCCACTATTTTAGCTTTACCCACACTTCCAAAATAGAATGTATGATTGGAATTTATTAATTCTTCATAGTTTTTAGGTTTAAATAAATTAGAAACGCCAAACTCATTATTAACAATATTTTCATATACTGTGATACCCTTATCAATGATTAAATCGGCAATATAGTTAGATATTACTATTTCATTATTTGCAGTTGGCTTTTTTCCAATAACTGGTTCTTTTATTATCTTATTAATGTCATCTGTTACTACAATATCTGCAGTAGCAGATCCTGATAAAGGTGTATATAAAGTATTATCTTTATCTGTTGATATGTTAAATAAATCTACTACCATCATATGGTTATAATCTTCTTGAATTTGATAAATAGGATAAGTATCTCTATTTAATTTAGATAAAATATTTTTACTATCTATCTCTTTAAGCGCTAACTTGTCTTTATCTACATATTCAGCATTATTATATAATTTGTACTTTTCTATTTGTACAAACTGTTCTTGCCTAGAAGTTAGTAACTTTGCATGTGATGTTTCATTATCAAAACCAGCTAAGGTATCTGATAAGCTTAAAAAAAGTAAGGTAAATATAGTTAAGAAAATCGTGAAAAATAATTTTATTTTTTTAGTTTTTAAACTGCCTAATCCTAATTTGAAACTTTCTTTCCATGGAAGTTTTGACTTGATAATTTTATAAGAATCCGTTGTTTCTTTCTGCTTAGAGTGCTTAACTATATCACTTTCTACTTTGCCATCCACTATTTCAATAACTCTATCTCCATAAATAGATGCTGACTCTTTATCATGAGAAACAATAATTACTAGTTTTTCTTTACTTATTTCTTTTAATAAATCCATAACTTGTTTACTAGTACTACTATCCAAGTTACCAGTTGGTTCATCAGCTAAAATAATTTTAGGATTTTTAATTAAAGCTCTAGCAATTGCTACTCTTTGTTTTTGACCACCTGATAGTTCATTAACTTTACGATGTTTTAAGGAATTAAGTTCCAATTTATTAAGTAATTCATCTATTTTATTGTGAGTGCTTTTTTGCTGTAATTGCAGAGCTAATACTATATTTTGATAAACATCATAATCTTCCAGGATATTAAATTCTTGAAAAATAAAACCAATATATGTATTTCTATAAGAATCAAAGTCAGCTTGCTTAAAATCTTTACTGCTTTTACCTAAGATAATCATATCACCAGAATCATATTTATCTAATCCTCCAATAATATTAAGTAAAGTTGATTTACCACTGCCACTTTTACCTAAAATAAAAGTCATTCCTGTTTCTTCAAACTTTAAAGAGACATCTTTTAGAGCAACCGTGTTATTACCTTTCTTAGATTTATAAGCCTTATAAATATTTTTTAACTCAATCATCATTTGCTTTCCCCTTTATACCTATCTATAGGATTTTCAATTGTTTAATTGTTTTAACTATTTATAAATTATTATATTATTAAAGGCATATTACTTATGCCTTCCACTACTCATATCTTTTAATTTTTCATCTAAAGCCGAATTAACATCTCTTTTTCTAGCAAGTGATCCATCTGCTGCTAAATTAGAATAAATAGCATTTTCATCATAATTAATGATTTTTTTCATATATCGAGGAAGAAGGATTTTTAAATGTGTAACTCTTAGTTCTGGTACAGACATTTTATTAATATTACTAGAGTTCTTATTAAATGATGCTAAATCATACCGTGCATCAGATATTTCTATATTATCTTTTTTAATTTTTGCATGGTTTAGATTAGCTTCTAAATTAGATACTTGTAAATTACGAATGCTTTGTTTAACTTGTTCAACATATGCCTCTGAAGTTAAACTATCTGGTGACTGAATTAAACTTCTTTCTAGTTCAATACCTTTAATTTGTCTTAAGGTAATAATTAGTTCTGATTCTGCCGTATTTTTTTCTAAATATGCTTGGTTTTTTTCATCAAAAGTTTTTTCTTTTTTTAGTTGGAATAAATATCCTCTTGCTCCATTGGAATTGACCGTTTCAGTAATAGCAATATTGTTAAGAGTCTCTGTCACTTGTTCAAGATTTAATCGATCTTCTTGTTCAGTTGTAGATGGATCAACTTTGGTTTTAGTCAAAATAATTCTATATAGAAATTTCATAGCCTTGTGCAAATCTTTAGCTGATGTCTGTTGTTCTAGATTATCCTTAGGAATCATCACTAATACTTTACTTAAAAAACCTGCAGTATACTGTAAAGTAGGTCTATATGTTTCTATTACTTCTTTTTCTAATTCACCTTCAGCAGTTTTTATTTTTCTACTGAATATTTTTAAATCTTGTTCTATCTTATCGAGGCTTATTTCTCCTGCATCAGATTGTTTCTTTATTGGTAAAGAAAATATAACATTAAAGGGATTATCACATTCTTCTGCTTTCTTATTAACGATTGCTTGTTGTAGCATTTTTTTTCGTAACAAGTCACTACTTTTCTCAAGGTTAGTTAATTCACACAACAGTTCTTGTTGGTCTATTCTATCTAATATTTCTTTATTTGCTGTGCTCTTTTTTAGTTGTTCAACTTTTTCTGAATTTATATTAAATAGCATATAATCACCTTCCTGACTTTATACCTATATTGTATCTGTTATTGGCATATAAGTAAATAAAAACTTCTCAATTAACCTATTATTGACTTTTTGTTAAAGCCACCTTAGCAATTTCAGTTTTTCCATTACGAATAAAGGTAATATCTACTGTATCATTAGGACTATGTTTATATAGCTCATATTTTAAATATGCTGCATTTTTTACTGGACGATTATCTATTTTTGTTATAACATCATTTTTCTTTAAACCTGCCTTAGCGGCTCCGCTTCCTTCTACGGTACTAATAACTACTACACCCTCTTTGATATCTTTATCAACTAGGATTCCATTTTGATATAACACATAAGTGTCTCCTAAATTAGCCATGCTTATCCCTATTAATGGTCTTTCAATAGCCTTCTTATTTTCTAAATCTGCTACATATTGCATTGCATCTTCAATTGGAATAGCAAAACCCATACCTTCAATTTCATCTTTTACTAATTTAAGTGAATTAATTCCAATTACCTCTCCATTAACGTTAAGTAAAGGGCCTCCACTATTACCTGGGTTGATAGCGGCATCTACTTGGATAACTTTCATGATCCAATCTTCATTACTATTAACACTAACAGAAACCATTCTATTTTTTCCAGATAAAGTACCTTTAGTAACACTACCACGATAATCATAACCAAGAGGTGCTCCTACTGTGAAAACCGTATCACCTAATTTAACTTTATCACTATTGCCAATTGTTGCTACCTTGATAACATTTTTCTTTGGAATTCTGACAATAGCTAAATCTAAATAAGCATCGCTTCCTAATACTTCCCCTGGTACTTCCTCATCATTAGCCATAACAGAAACGATTCTATTGCCCTCTGCTATTACGTGATGATTTGTCATGATATAGCCATATTTTTCATCTGTTTTATAAACAAAACCACTTCCTGTGCTAAGTTGTTTATTATCTTTAAAATTTTGTAGCATAACAACTGCATCATATATTTTACCAACAGCGGCACTAATCCCAGTTTCATCAATAGTAACTTTATTGCTACATTCAACTACTCCATTATTACTAGTACCACTTAAAACATTATCTACATTATTTAAAGGATTTTGATTGATAACAACAAAATAAGTAAATGTTCCTCCTATTATAAATGTGATAATCATAGAAAAAGCTGTAATCAACTTACTTCTCATAGTCTACCTTCTTTCTTATTGTTTTTATATCTTTCCAGTTTTCTGGGAATCCCATTCTATCTAGGACTTTAGCTAGTGGAATGGTTTTTAAATTGTATTCTAAATTTATTAGAGTATGGTCTATTTCCTCTATTAAGTTTTTAAATTCATCCGTAGTTAAAAATTGATTCATTATAATTAATAAAGCAAAGAGATCATTTTTTCCATAAATATACTCTCCATCTATTTTATCAATCCCTAACATCATATGAATTACTGTATCATCTATAGATTTTTGGGTTTTATTTTCATATAAAATATCTTCATGAGCACATAAATTACGGTAATTAGCTAGAATAGGTAAATAGTCAACAAAACTATTTACATCTGACTGATATATAGATGTTATCGATTCCTGATCTTCTTTCTTCAGAATAGAAAACATTTCTCCTACTATTCCAAAGGATAATACTTTAACCATTATCCACATAGGAATATAGCCATAATTATTAATATAATGCATTGTTGCTGAATGTTGCCCGCCATTGATTCGGACTTGCCTTTTCATTTTTTTAATCAAATCATTAACTTGCCTAGATTTAGTAGGATCTTCAGTAAAATTTTTAGGTTTTAAATAATCATTTTCTTTATATCCATATTTTTTAGATAGTTGATAGGAAATGATAGACTTAATATTGTTCTCAATAATCAGTAGATTCTTAAAAATAATATTTCTAAATTGTCTATCAAATAAAAATAAACTATATAGTTCTTCAAATGTTACACCGGGCAAAAATTTTTTATCTGTTTCTGACTTTATAAAAAGGTGTCTATAACCATTTAAAAAGAAATAATTTTCTCTCAGAAGTATTTCTCTAGCATATTCCTCATTGTTAATAGTCATGCCTTTATATTTTAATATCTCTATTTGTTCATCTAATGTTTTAAACTTCTTATCATTTTTATATCCCATATTTCTCACCTAGTATAAATTATAGCATAGAAATTATGGAAAATATATGAAAAACTTATGAAAAAATATGTTATAATCGGTCATAGAAGGAGATGATTAAATGCCCAGTACTATTACACATAGTTATTTTGCAATGGATGTTTATGATCGTCTTCCAATTAAAAGACGAGAGTTTTTAATGAATGATAAAGAGCGGTTAAAACTATCAGCACAAAGCCTTGATCCTCTTTTCTTTTATAATATTACTAATTTTAAAAAAGGAAAAAAGGTTAGAGAGTTTGGTGAGTTTTTTCACAATAATAAGTGTTTTCTATTTTTAGAAACACTAATAAATTATATAAAATATAATGATTATGGTCATAATCCGGAAATTATAGCTTATCTATATGGAATGATTTGTCATTATGTATTAGATAGTTCAGCCCATCCATATATTATTTATAAGACAGGTAGCTTTGATAAGAATAATCCTTTAACCTATAAATATAATCATTTACATGGAGAAGTTGAAACTTTATTAGATAATTATTTTATTCAAGAAAGGGAACAAGTTAAACCTTGGAAATTCAATTGTATAGATTATTGTTTTCAACAGGCAGGCAATTTATCTGAAGAATTATCTGAAGTTATTAATTTTGCTTTTCAGGAAACGTTTGGCATTAAAAATATGAGTAATTTTTATTGCAAAGCTACTGCTCAAATGCGTTTCTTTTTTAAAGTTTTTAGAGAAGATAGTTTAGGAATAAAAAAAATCGGCTATAAAATAGTTGACATAGTAACTCCTAAAAAATATTTAAGAAAAACAGTTTTATCTTATCATCAGCCAGTAAGAAATGTTTCTAACTTATTAAACTTAAAACATGAAAAATGGTATAATCCTACTAATAAACGCTTATCCTCTAAAGAGTCATTTATAGATATATACCTAGCTAGTATGTTTAGGGCAGTTAATATTATAGGAGAAATTGATAAATATATTTATGAAGATAAAAAAATTAATTTAAAAACTCTGCTTAAAAATTATTCGTATATCACTGGTGTAGATTGTAGCAAAAATAAAGAATTAAAGTATTTTTCATTTTAATTCTTTTTTGTATTAAAACCTATAATATCTTCCATAATATTATTAGGGTGATATTATGTTTTATAACCATACTATTTTAAAAGTAAATGATAAAGATATTTTATACTTGTATTTAGAACCCACATATGAATTTGCTAAAGATTTTCATAGTGACAATAAACAAGAATCAATTTATCATAGTGTTACTAATTATATAAATAATAAGGGAATAAAATTTAATGGGAAAAATATATATTTAGTTGTTAATGGAATTATAGTTAGTTCTATAATAATCAATCAGCCTATTACTTTGCCTGGCAATTATAAATATGTAGAAATATTAAGAGATTACTTGGAAGATATAGAGCTTTTAGATGAAGAAAATTTTATTGATATTAAAACAAGTAAGTTTATAGATTTAAATCACAGTGATGGCATATTAGAAAAGGTATATCTAGAAGATTATATCTTTGGGGTAGTAGCAGCTGAAATACCTATCTCATTTGGTTCTGAGCTCAAATGTGCTCAGGCTATTTTAGCTAGGACTTATGCTTTAAAAGAGTTGGAAAAAGGTCATAGTATTAAAGATCTTAATACTACCCAAATATTTAGGGATAAGAAAGATTTGCAAACTTTATGGAAAGAAAATTATGATATTTATACTAGTGAGACAAAGAACACTATCAAAAAAACTAAAGGCCTTGTATTAACTTATAATGATAATTATATTGATGTCTATACTCATATGGTTAATCATGGTAAGACTGAAGATGCAAGAGATTCATTATATACTAATATTCCTTATTTAGTCAGTGTTAATAGTGAGGGAGACTTAAAAGATTATCCGTTTACTGAGACAAAAAGTTTTACTTATCAAGAAATTAGTACTATATTAAATCAGAATATTAATATTAACACGCCCATTGTTGTTGAAAGTAGAACAAGAGGTGGAAGAGTCAAACTAATAAGGCTTGGCAAATACCGTTATCGTGGAGACTATTTAGCTCACTTATTAAGGTTAAGGTCTACTGATTTTACTGCGCATAAATTAGAGAACAAAATTCTAATTACAATTTTAGCTTCTGGAATGGGATTAGGTATGAGTATTTATGGAGCTAATAAAATGGCAGAAGAGGGCGCTAGTTATCAGGAAATTTTACAATATTATTTTCCAAATACTGAAATAAAAAAAATTAGCTAAAATATTCTATTACACTGGTTGTAATAATATTAGCTAATTTTTTTTGATAAGATTTATTATTAAGTAAGTGGCGATCTTTAGAGCTAGATATGAATCCACATTCAATTAAAACACCTGGGGTAGTAGTGTTTTTGTACATATATAAGTCTGTTGATTTTAAGCGTTTTTTTACTTTCAAAGTACTTTTAAAGTTTTCCATCATAATAGTTGCTAATTTTATATTATTCTTATTTATTTTATTATAAAGAACTTCTACCCCATTCATATTAGAATTACTATGTGAGTTCATATGAATTGATAAATAGAGATCGGCATTATTCTTTTTATAAAGTAAAATCCGTCTATATAAATCTCCTCTTTTTTTTAATCTATCCCATTTACTTGATAAATCTACATCTAATGTTCTAGTCATATAAACAATAGCGCCTTGTTTAAGAAGCTCATTTTCTAATAATAAAGATACTTGCAAATTTAAATCCTTCTCGATAGTAGAACCTGCTATAGCACCAGGGTCTCTACCACCATGACCTGGATCTATATAAATAATTTTACCTAATAATGGCCATTCTGCAGAGACTTTAGCATTTACTTGGTTAAAACCTAGAATTGCTATAACTAATATAATAATAAAAAGAGTTTGGTACTTAGTTTGACACATATACTTCACCTTTATTTAGTATATGTGTTATTTATAACTTTTAGCGAATTTTATGTAGGTAAACATAAACAAACAATTAATAAAATAACTAAGAAAGATAATACCCCTAGTTTTATCCCTTGTCGGATTTTAGATCCTTCTTTTAACATAAGACACCTCCTGATAATTAGTATATTAATTATTGGAGTATTTATTTGTCGATTTCTAAGCACCTTTTTTTAGATAAAAATAATAACCAGCTTATTAAAACAAGTAAAAATATTGTTCTAATAATATTTGATATTTGTTTAGACTTAGTACCTGGGTAAGTAATACTAATGGTCCCAGATGATGGTATATCCAGCTCAATCATACCCTGTTTGCTTTCTCTATAGGGAATATTTATAGATGTATTAGTAGAGTCTTTGAACTTGATGTTATAGCCTAGATAATAAAGTCGTGGTACTTCAATAGTAGTTTTGGACATAATATTTAGGCTAAAAGACATATTTGGAATATTATTAACATAGTCCAGTACTTCTATCTCTTCACTATTTTTACTTATCACTTTATTTTCTTGATATAAATAATATCCCGCATTTTTTAATGTTGTCTCAGGTAAATACTCTTTTGACCAGCCCATCCCATATTCTGAAATAAACACATTTTCTAAATTTGGTTCAATAACAAAATCCCTAGTAGTTTGGGGAACAGAGGCTATATAAGCAAAGAATAAGGCTATCACAATAAGCATTATTTCCTTTGTTTTAGAATGCTTAATATTTGGTAATAAAAAATAAGTGGCTGCTAAAAAAGAAGTAACGAAAATAACAACTATTTCTAAACGCCAAGGGAACTGAATCATAAGTAGAAAATCCGGAGCATATTGCCAAGGAGTTAATCTGGTTGTTAAAAGCAAGAAAATTATTCCTATTGTTAAAAAGGTTGTTAGCAATTTAACTTGTGCTTTAGTTTTAAATATTTGCTTTCTTTTATTAATAACAATTATTAATAAAATTATAACAGCAATATTAATAAAAAACTGTATCATAGTTCCTTCATAAAAAGGAAATAAATAAGCAAACGGGCTAATTGCACAAGCTGAAACTAGTCCTGAAGATGATATTAGGTTATTACTAAAAACAGCAAGTGAGGCAAATAGTTTATGTTCAAGAAGAGGGATAAGCTCAGGAAGAGTCAAAATTAAAATAGTAATAGCCGCGTATACTAGAGGCTTTAATTTATTTTTTTTGAATATTTCCGATAAATGAAATAGTAGATAGATAATAAAAGCTAAGGTCAAGAAAATACTAAGAACTACGTGAGAATTAATCATTCCTACATAGCCTATAATAAAATAAAAATAGAAATTACTTCTTTTGCCATAGAACAATTCATATAGTCCTATCATAATAATAGGTAAAAATAAAAACTGAAAAGATTCTGCAAAAGCATCTCTATACAATATATCCGATATAAAATAGCTAGAAGTTATATAAAATAAGGCCGAGAAAAAAGCTGATTTTGAGTTTTTAAAAACTTTTTTACTAAATTTATACATAAATAGGGCAGAGAAAAAGACTAATAGTAAATGTGTTAATTTTATACCAGTAGTAACACTTCCACCAAAAGGCATTACTAGATGTGTAATATAGGCCCCTATAATATGAGGCAATCTGGGATAAAATAAACCAATACCATATCCTAAATTATTAGCTATATTGGGTAAAATAGGGCTGGGTAAAAACTTAAATCGAGAAAAATCTAAAGTAGATTCAATAACACTAATATTAGAAGCATGAAACAGAGTATCTTGACCATTTGATAAAGTCCCTAAATTAAGTGCATATGAGTATAGTAAAAAACAACTAACTAAAAATAGTATTATGTAGCAAAGACTATCTCCTTTAAAAATATTTTTAATTTTTTCTTTCATATAACAGTTCCTCTTACTCTTAAATCTTATTTATATTATATCATAAAGACAAAAGAAAAACTCTGGAATAAATTCCAAAGTTTGATATCCAATAGATTAACTCTTTAAGAATTGATATCTATTATAAACATTGGGATTAGAACCTTTTTGTTAGCTACCTGTCGGCACGCAAACACACTCTAACACATTCCTTTAATAAAAAAACAGGTGCCCCTGGCGAGATGAATTCTCACATACTTTCGTATGCTTACTGGCTTAGCCAACACATCGTTATTCCATCACGAGCACCTGTCTACAAATATATTATATCACAAAAATTAATTTTTATTACTTTTTTCTTTTTCATTGATGTAAACTGAACATATATATTCAATTGCTAACTCGCTATATTTATATATTATACTCTTTGAATATGGAAACTGATAACAATATTCTTGATTCAATTTTACATTTTTTCTTTTACATATATCGTGAAATTTATTGTTAGTGAAACCGTGATTTACTCCAATGGTTAGTGACAATGTTTCACAAATTTTACTAACAACCTCTTTTGTAGTAAATGGATGCGTTTTATCAATATCTTTTGGTACATCTATAAATGTTGCTCCGACTGTTGCATTTTTATCGATGGCGTATGTTATATCTGCTTCTGAAGTTTTTTTTGTTGAAATTAATCTTAATGTTTGAGTTATACTTTCATCCATATTTAATTCACTCATTAATTTTTCATAAACGAAGATATTAGCTGGATTCAGCACTAACGAAGATTTTTCCAAATTACCAGGATTTGTCAAAGCAACAAAAGGAGTAACTTTCTTGTTTAAATTGTATTCAGGAAATTGGTTTTCAAAAAATTTATTAAAATTAGTAATGCATCTTTGATATGCTGATGCCAACAGAAAATCATAATCTGGAATTATTAAATGAGTTGCCTTATTCCTTATGCTACGAATATAAGATATATTAATTTTAGTTTTATCAGTTGTACTTGTAAAAACCTTTTCTACACATTCATCTAATCCTATAGTTCTATTTGTATCATCCTTAAAGTTAATGAAGTTTATATCATTGTTTTTTCGTATTAAAAATGCTTTAAGCAACAACTCCCAAGAGTTACATATAAAAAAACAAAATCCTTCTGACCTGTAATTAATTGTGGGTTTGTTTATTATTTCTAATGCCATTAAATATGCTTCTTCTGATTTAGATAATAAAGCATTGATATATTCTTTTACTTCTTCTGTTAATTCCACTGTATCACCTCTTATATTATTTTACCGTTTTAAATGAATTTTTTCTTTCATATAACAGTTCCTCTTACTCTTAAATCTTATTTATATTATATCATAAAGACAAAAGAAAAACTCTGGAATAAATTCCAAAGTTTGATATCCAATTGATTAACGTTTTGAGAATTGAGGTGCTTTACGGGCTTTTTTAAGTCCTGGTTTCTTACGTTCTTTTTTGCGGGCATCACGTGTAATAAAACCAGCTGGTTTTAATACTATTCTAAAATTATTTTCAGAATCACTTGGTGTCGCTGAATCGTAATCTAATAAAGCTCTAGTAATTCCTAAACGAATTGCTCCAGCTTGACCAGAAAATCCTCCACCTTGTACGCTTACTTCTACATCAAATATTTCCTTTGTATTAGTAGCAACAAGTGGTTGAGATAAATCCATAACTAGGGTTTCATATGGAAAGTATTCATGAACATCTTGACCATTTACGGTAATCTTACCAGTGCCTGATACTAAACGTACTCTAGCAACACTAGTTTTTCTTCTACCAGTTCCGGTATAAATATTTTTATTTTCTTTTGCCATTCCATTACCCCCTATTTAATCCCGATCACAGTTGGCATTTGAGCCTCATGTTTGTGATCTGGTCCTCTGTATACAAATAACTTCTTGTACATAGCACGTCCTAGTCTTCCATTTGGAAGCATTCCTTTAACAGCTCTCTCAATCATTTCTTCTGGATATTGATCTCTCATTACTTTAGCAGTTCTTTCTCTTAATCCACCTGGATACATAGAGTGATTATAATAAATCTTATTCTCTAATTTGTTACCAGTTAAATTAACTTTTTCTGCATTAATAATGATAATGTAGTCACCACAATCAATATGTGGTGTGAATGTTGGCTTGTTTTTTCCGCGTAATATGTGAGCAGCTTTACTAGCTATACGTCCTAGTGATTCACCAGTTGCATCAATCACATACCATTTACGTTCAACAGTCTCTTTTTTTTGCATAAAACTTGTCATATTTTTCTCCTTTTACTTAAGCCCTGCTTCCCACGGCAAAACTTATGTGGGGATTTGAATGTACCGATTAAAATTATACTAAATATGATGGTTAATGTCAATCAGAAATATTGATTATTGCCTTGTTTTCTCTCTTTTTTACCTTTTTATAGCTAACATCCATCAAATATAGCCCACATGGTGGTGCTGTCCTACCAGCCTTTAATCTGTCTTTGCTTAAAATAACCGTTTTAACTTCCCTACTTGGAGCTTTACCTTCCCCTACTTTTATTAAATATCCTACCATATTACGAACTTGATATTTTAAAAAACCGGTGCCAATAAAATGAAATTCTAATTTGTTAGCATCTAATTTATTTGATTTTATTACAGCTTTCCTAATAGTTCTAATACAATTATCTTTCTTACTATTTTCTGAAACAAAAGCTCTAAAATCATGAGTTCCCTTAAAATACTTAATGGCTTTTTTCATAGCAGAAAGATCTAGCTTATAATTATATTGGTACACATAGTCTCTTTCTAATGGATTATATTCTCCTATGTTTATAATATACTTATATTCTTTTTCTTTAACCATGTAGCGGGCATGGAAATCAGGTGCTACTACCTCTATCTTACTAACATAAATATCTGAAGGAGTTCTACTGTTTATAGCACTTTTTAACTTTTGATTTGACACATCAATATTCATATCAAAATGGGCATGTTGCTTAAGAGCATGAACTTTGGCATCTGTTCTACCTGATGCTACTAAATTACATTTAGTACCCTTATTTATATATGCTAAAGAGGCTTCTATTTCTCCTTGAACAGTTCTAAGTCCAGGTTGGGTTTGATACCCAGCAAAGTTGGTTCCGTCATAAGAAAATGTCATTAAATATCTCATTTACTTACCTCCCTAATGTAACTGTAATAATTAAAAATATTAGATGAATTAAAATATAACAAATATCCCAAGATTCTATTTTTTCTTGTTCTATATAAGTTCTAGACCTATTCCAATTATAAAATCTAATATGATGAAGAAAATTCATATCTTCTATATCTTCTTTAGTATGATGAAAAAAGGCTGAGCTAATATTTTTAAGCAAAGAAATATTTTTAGGCAAGCCATAGCTATCGATGATTTTTCTAAGGCGATTACAATTGTTTTTGAAGCTTTTAAAAGCATAAAGACCTGATACATAAAAATTTGTAATATATTTATTTTGAAAAGGATAAAAAATAAGTTCACATAAATATTTAATTTGTTCAGTACTATAGATAGCTAGTATAACAATAAAATAGAGAACAATTATTAGGAATTTATTTATCCACATAAATGGTTGATAAAAGAATTGCATTATTCCTATAAAAATAGAAATATAAGCAATTTTCTTAATATACTTATTTTTATCCACAATTAAAGTTAGTAAAATACTTATTACTAACAATAGCCAGCTTTGTTTTAACCAAATGATACTACAAATGAAAATAACTGTTCCTAATAATTTTACAACTGAATTCACACTATATAATAACGAATCTTTATTAAACATGTTTATATATATCCTTAATTAAATCAAGTATGTCTCTGTGAAATGATAGTTTTACTTTTTTATTAAGAGCTAAGTGTGTGAATTCTATTAAGTCTGGAACAGCAATTTCTGATTCTTTTAATAACTCGATATTTTTAAATACCTCTAAAGTTTTACCTTGAGTATATCCTTCCTTTTTGTTATTAAGTATGACTACTTCATCAGTTAAAGCATATAACATATTACTATCATTGCTTGCTATTATAATTGTTTTCTGATACTTATTTTTTAGGAGTTTAATTAATCTAATTAACTTTCTTTTATAAATATAATCCAATTCCCTAAATGGTTCATCAAACATAATGATACTAGGATTGCTAATTAGTCCTAAAGCCACTTGAATTAATTTCTTTTCACCTGAAGACAGACTATTTATAGACCTATTTAAGTATGAAGTATCTAAGCCTACTATAGTTAAAGAATCCGCAATTCTTTTTTCAATATTCTGATGTTTATAGTTTAAAGCCTTAATAATAAAATTTATTTCATCTTTAACTTTATCCATAACCAATTGATTATTTATATCTTGCATAATTAAACTAACTGTTCTCCGACAGTTAAGTAAGTTATTTTTATTAATGGTGTCACAGCCTAGCTGTATAGTACCTGCATTTGGAATAGTTATAGAATCAATAATTTCTAAAAGAATAGTGTTATTTAATCCCATTATACCGACTATGTTAGAGCCTTTTAAATGGATATTTAGTTTATGAAAAATCGTATGTTGATTATGACGATAAGTAATATCTTTTAAAACTATTTCCATAACTTATTCACCATACTTTCCATATCGATAATAATATCGTCTATTAAACCATAAAACTTCAGTTTATGGGATAAGTCTACCAAAAATGGTAACTCTAATCCTAATTTAGTTAATAGCTTTTCTTGTTGCATTACTGAGATTGGTTCTCCTTCAATAGCTATTTTACCTTGATTTAAAATATAAAGATAATCTGAATCCAATGTGTCCTCTAGGTTATTAGACATAAAGACAATAGTGACATGGTCACGGTTCTTTAATTGCAAAAAAAGTTTCTTAAATAAAAGAATATCTTCCTTATTTAATAGATAAAAAGGATTATCTAAAAGAAGAATTTTAGGTTTATGAATTAAAGCACATGCAATTAATAATATTTGCTTTTCCCTAGTTGTTAGATCATCTATCTTAGATTCTAATAAATGAGCAATTTTTAGTTTCTTACTAACTTCTACAACTCGTTTTTCTATTAAATCAGGCGGATATTTTAAATTTTCTAGTGTGAAACAAAGTTCTTTATAAACACTGTTTGTAATGAAGGAGTTTTTCATGTTAGATAAAACGATTCCTAAGTCTGGAGTAATATTATCTTTAGTGTCTAAATAGCTATAGTTTAAAATTATACTTCCATTATTAGGTAAAATACCTGCTATTAGCTTTATTAGTGTAGTCTTGCCACATTTATTGGCACCTGAAATAGAAATATAGCTACCTTCTTTTATAGATAAGTTAAAATCAATAAAAACAGGTCTTTTATTATAGTTAAAGGTTAAATGGTTAATTCTAATTATATCTCTCATTATATACACCTGTCCTTATTTCCTTACTATTATACAAGAGGAGAGGTTATAATTCAAACAAAAAAAGAAAAAAGTATGAAATACATACTTATCCTATTAATAACATCATTATAGTAGCAACTACTCCCCCTAATAGTATACCCATTATAACTTCTAAAGGCTTATGCCCTAATTGCTCTTGTAAGCGCTTTACACCGAGTTTTGGGTTATCCTCTATCATTTCCTCAGTTAAGAGGTTAATGGCCTGTGCTTGTAGGCCACTCTCCATTCTAAGCCCCATGGCATCGTATCCTACAATACAAGCAAATATTAAATTCATTGCAAATAATGGTGAATTAAACCCTTCTCCTATTCCTATGGCAAAAGCTAAAGAAAAAGTAAAAGCTGTATGGGAGCTGGGCATTCCCCCATTACCATTAAATAATCTTGCCCATCTTAATTTTTTTGAAATAACGGATTCAATAGTAAACTTTATTATTTGAGTTAAAATAACACTTACTACTGGAATAATTATGTATTTGAAATCACCTATCATCAAAGCCTCCATTTTTAATTATAGTATAATATTATATGCCAACAATATATTAGTAGGACTACTTATCTATCCTGCTATTTAATTTTTTATGTTGGATTTTATATGCAAAATGCATCTGCGTTTTATCTGATACAAAGTGTTCTAAAAAATGTAATAGTTTCATCTTTAGTCCCGGTATAATAACTAACTTATGTTTATATAGCATTTGATCTATAGCATATTTAGCCACATATTCACTAGTTAATGGTTTAATAGAAAAGCTAACATTTGCTACTTTATTAAAGTTAGTTGCAACAGGTCCAGGGCACAAACAAGATATTACTACTTTCGATTTAGTTTTCTTTAATTCATAATAAATTGCTTCTGTTAAGCGAAGTACATAGGCTTTAGTAGCATAATATATAGCCATCAGTGGTCCAGGAGTAAAAGCTGCTGATGAAGCTACATTTAAAATGTATCCTCCACCTCGAGATTCCATTTGAGTTAGAAACATTTTAGTTAATATATAAACAGCTTTCATGTTTAAGTCCATCATTTCTAATTCTCTATTAATTTCTGTTTCTGTAAACTCGCCACAGATACCAAAACCAGCATTATTTATTAACATATCAATATTGTCATTCTTACATAAGACATATAGCGATTTAACATTACTTTCAATAGCTAAGTCCATTATAATGATTTTAGTTTTAGTCTTTAAACTTTTTTGAATTTCTTCAAGCCTATCTTTATCCCTAGCAACTAAAATCAGTTCATGTCCCATACTACTTAAATATTTAGCCATATCAAGCCCTATACCAGAGGATGCCCCAGTAATTAATACTTTCATGCTATCACCGTCCTAATGTTATTATAACAAAGAAAAAAAACTATATCTAGTTTTTTATCACAACTTAATACCAATTACTTGTAGTTTTTAACTAATTCTCTAGGAGATTTGCTTTTATCTGAATTCTTATTTCTATTTTTAGGTATTACTAATATAATTCCCCTTTTGTTTTGATGAATATTATGAGAAATACCTCTTTTAAATAAATCCCTAGATTGTCTAAAGAAAGCTGTAGGCAAATCTTCATTAATCTTTATATTTCTAAAGCTCATATATTGACAATCATTTTTTTCTATAGTAGTAGCTAGACAAAGTGTTCTTACTTTATGTATTAATTCTTTAGCCTCTACAGCTTTATCTGCCGCTACATAAATAGACTTCATTCCGTCTGTTCTGGTTGTTAAACAATCATCGTTAAACTTATCAACTATATAACTAGCTAATATTTCAAACTCAGTACTATCTAATCTCTCTTTATAATTCTTTCTATTCTCAGAGTCTGGATAAAAAGGACTTTCAAACAATAAAACTGGATCTCTACCTAGCATTAACTTAGTGATATATGCTCTATCAAATACTCTTCTCAAGTTAGTATGCCCATATGCCTCGGTTTTTATACCTAGTTGTCTTCCTTGATCTAAAAAAGTTAATAGTTCTACTAATTTATATTTTAAGAGTAACTCTGGATATTCTTTTATATATCTATTAGAAGGATTTTTATACCAGGCTTTTAATTCTTCATCTACCCAGGTCTCATAATTACTAATTAATAAGCCAACAGGGTCTTCTGTAGCCTTAGATAAGGCTATTTTAGAACAAAATGATATGTCTTCTGAAATTAGGTATGCTTCTTCAAACATTTTAAATGTTAAAAATTCAGCTGTTACCTCTTCTAATAAACTCCCAGTCAATGCATCTAACTCTCTTTGTAGTATGATTCCATCTAATGACATGATACAATACTCCTTTATTTATAAAAAATTATAGTATAATACACAAAAAAGACTGTCCCACTCTACATGATAAAACATTTCATCAGTAACACCCACAAAATGGGTAGTGGGGCAAGTCATTCTCTTATTTATAATATATTATTCAATATATAAATTATTATACTAATTTTATGGTAACCATTAAGGCATCATCGCCTCGACGCTCATCCATTTTTAAAATTCTTGTATATCCACCATTACGATCTTGATATCTAACAGCTAAATCTTCAAAAACTTTTTTTGCAATAGTATCATTATTATGTAAAAAAGCAATTGCCTTTCTACGAGAGATTAAGTCTCCCTTTTTACCATAAGTAATCATCTTATCTGCAAATTTGCGAACTTCTTTAGCACGAGTTTCTGTAGTTACTATGCTTTCATGCATAATTAAATCCATTGTCAAATTAGCTAACATTGATTTTCTATGTTTACTTACGCGGCCTAATTTTCTGTATGCCATGTTTATTCCTCCTTACTATTAGTCATCATCTCGTAATACTAGTCCTAAATCTCTAACTTTATCTAATACTTCTTTTAAAGATTTTTTTCCTAAATTACGGATTTTCATCATATCGGTTTCTGATTTATTTACTAAATCTTGTAGTGTATGAATACTAGCTCTTTTTAAGCAGTTATAAGCACGTACTGAGAAATCTAAATCCTCAATTGTCGTCTCTAATGCTTTTACTTTTGGATCTTCCGTCTTTTCAATCATTAATCCACTCATATTAGCAATATTACTTAAATCTGTAAGTAGATCAAAATGCTCTATCAAAATACGTGATGCTAGTGCAATAGCCTCTTCTGGTTTCATAGAACCATTTGTCCAAACATTTAAAATTAAGCGATCAAAATTTTCATCTTGTCCAACACGAGTAGGTTCTACTTCATAAGATACTCTCTCAATTGGAGAGTATAGAGAATCTATTGCTATAGTCCCTACTTTCTTATTATCAAGTAGTTTTTTATTTTCTTCACTTCTTACATATCCTCGGCCATTTGAAACATTCATTTCAACAATTAGGCTTCCACCTTTTGAAATAGTTGCAATGACTTTATCAGGATTCATAATTTCAATATCTGTATCATGTTCTATGTCAGCAGCAGTTACTATTCCTTCTTTTTTTACACTAAGATGAATTGTCTTAGGTTCAGTTGAATGGTTTTTTATAACTACACCTTTTAAATTCAAAATAATTAATGAGGCATCTTCAACAATACCATCAATTGCCTGAAACTCATGAGAAATACCTTCTATTTTGATACTACTAATAGCACTACCTGGAAGAGATGATAACATTACTCTTCTTAAAGCATTACCTATTGTAGTTCCAAAACCTCTTTCTAATGGTTCTAGTTCAAATTTACCATAAAAGTTATTTTCAACATATTCTGTTGTTTTATAGATTGGTTTTTCAAATTGTAACATGAAACTTTCCTCCTTTAATAATTAGCCACGTGGCCGTTTTGGTGGACGACATCCGTTATGAGGAATTGGAGTAACATCTGTAATTGCTGTTACTTCTAGTCCTGCTGTTTGTAATGAACGAATTGCTGTTTCACGTCCTGGACCTAATCCTCTTACTAATACATCTACTTTTCTCATGCCTAAATCATATGCTGCTTTACCTGCTGCTTCTGCTGCAATACCTGCTGCAAATGGCGTAGATTTTTTACTTCCTTTAAATCCTAATGCTCCACTTGATGCCCAACTTATTGCATTACCTTCTTTATCAGAAATGGTTGTAATCGTATTATTAAATGTAGAATGGATATGTGCCATTCCTTCTGGAACATTCTTTTTAACTTTTCTTTTTCTAGACTTGTAAGCCATGATTTGACCTCCTTTTTTCAACTATTACTTTACTTATTTTTTCTTATTAGCGACAGTTCTACCTTTACCCTTACGAGTACGAGCATTCCTGCTTGTTCTTTGACCTCTTACTGGTAAGCCTTTTTTATGACGAGTTCCTTCATATGAATTAATTTCCATTTTAGTTTTAATATTCATAGAAATATCACGACGTAACTCACCTTCTACAGTATGAGAAGTAACTTCATCACGAATTCTAGTTAACTCATCATTATCTAAATCACTTACTTTTTTTGCTGGATCAACATTTGCTTTTGTTAAAATCTGTTTTGATAATTGTCTGCCTATTCCGTAAATATAAGTTAAAGCTATTTCAACTTGTTTATCATTTGGAATATCTATACCTTTAATACGTGCCATTTAAGTACACCTCCTATTATCCTTGTCTTTGTTTGTGTTTTGGATTAGAGCAAATAACCATTACTCTTCCCTTACGCTTAATTACTTTACATTTTGCACAAATTGGTTTTACTGATGGTTTAATTTTCATAACTCTTCCTCCTAGCTTTTCCTATAAGTTATTCTACCCTTTGTTAAATCATAAGGGGATAACTCTATTGTTACTGTATCACCTGGTAGAATGCGAATGTAATTCATTCGGATTTTACCAGAAACGTGAGCTTCTATCACGTGTTTATTCTCAAGTTCTACATTAAATTTACCACCTGGTAATATTTCAAGAACTTTACCTTCTATTTCGATTGTATCATCTTTTGCCATCTTTTCACTCTCCCGTCAAAATTTGGTATCCATCTTTGGTAACCGCTACTGTATGTTCGAAATGAGCTGACGGTTTCCCATCATCTGTTTCTATAGTCCAATCATCATCAAGCATATATATATCTTTTGTCCCAAGATTTAACATTGGTTCAACTGCAATAACCATACCCTCTTTTAAAATAGGTCCTGTTCCAGGAATTCCATAATTAGGAACATCTGGAGCTTCATGGACATTAGTTCCAATTCCATGACCAACTAATTCTTCAACCACACTTAAGTGCTTGCTGTGAGCGTATGTTTCAACTGCGTGAGCTATATCGCCTATTCTATTACCTGGTTTAACTTGTTCCAAACCCTTAAATAAGGATTTTTCAGTATGTTCCATCAAATACTTTTTATCAGTACTAATTTCACCTACAGCATATGTCCAAGCAGAATCCCCATGATAACCTTTATAACAGGCCCCAATATCAATTGAAATAATATCACCATTTTTTATTTTTATCTTTCCTGGAATACCATGGACAACCTGATTATTTATACTAGTACAAATAGTAGCAGGAAAACCATTGTAATTCTTAAAAGATGGAGTAGCATCATGGGCTAATATGAACTCTTCCGCTAAGGTATCAAGTTCTTTAGTCGTAATGCCTGGAGTTAAAAATGGTTTTAGGTATTGGTGTGTCTGATAAACAATGTTACCAGCCACTTTCATAAGATCAATTTCTCTTTGACTTTTAATAGTAATCAATTAATTCATCTCACGATCTAAAATTAATTTAATTTGGTTAAATGTAGCTTCTTTACTACCAAAATCAATTTTATAAAGAACTCCAAGTTCATTATAATAATCAATTATAGGTTTAGTAAGTTCTAAATATATTTGATAACGCATTTGAAAAGCCTCACGGGTATCATCACTTCTCCTAAAAAGTTCTCCATGACATTTGTCACAGATACCTTCTTCGATAGGAGTTAAGATAGGATTATTGATATTATAAATAGCTTCACAGTTTTTACATACCATTCTTCCTGTAATTCTTTCTTCAAGCGTATGCTCATCTACATCAAGATAAAGTACATAGCCTAAATCTAAATTTAATTTTTCTAATATTTTTTTATACAAGATAACTTGTTTCATATTTCTAGGAAAGCCATCTAGTATATATCCCTTTTGACAGTCTAGAGAAGATAAACGATTCTCTACTATTTTACCTATTAGTTCATCGCTTACAAATTCTCCTTTTGCCATAAGTTCTTTAATTTTACTTCCTAACTCATCATTTCTTCTTGTGGCATCTCTTAACATGTCACCTGTAGAAATATGAGGTAATTGATAATGATCTGATAAAAGTTTAGCTTGAGTTCCTTTCCCTGCAGCAGGGGGCGCTAATAAAATAATATTCATTATCTTCTACTATAACCTTTTTTATAACTTCTAGTAACTAAACTTCCTTCTAATTGTTTATATGTTTCTAAGGCAACTCCTACAACAATTAATAGTCCTGTTCCTCCAATTGTAACACTTGCTGACAAGCTAACACCTGGAATAAGGTTAACAAGAGTACTAAAAATAATAGGCAGACCTGCAATGATAATTAAGAAGATTGAACCAACTACAGTTAATCTAGATAATACCTTGCTAACATATGTTTCAGTATCCTTCCCTGGTCTAATACCGGGAATATAACCACCATTATCAGATAAGTTTTTAGATAATTCATCAGGTTTCATTTGTATGAATGTGTAAAAATATCCAAAGAAGAATATTAACACTACATAAATAGTGAAACCAACTGGAGTTGTATATGATAAATAATTCTCAACAAACGTCTTAAATCCAGGATTATTGATAAACTGTGCTATCGCAGCTGGAATTGATAAGAAAGTTGAGGCAAATATTACTGGTACTACTCCTGCTGAATTTATTTTGATTGGCATGAAAGATTGTTGTCCTCCATAAGCACTAGTAGATTTATTAGCATACTGAACAGGGATCTTACGATCTGCCTCTTGTACCCAAATAACTCCTATAATGATTAAGAAATAAACAATAGCAAATACTACAAATAAAACTATTCCTAAAATACTATTAATACTAGTATTTAGAACTAAACCATTAAATGCTGTAATAAACATAGTTGGTAATGTAGAAATAATTCCTGCCATAATAATTAGAGAGATACCATTACCAATACCTTTTTGAGTGATTTGATCACCTAACCAAAGTGTAAAGGCTGTACCTGCTGTTAAAATGGTTGCAACATATAAATAATCAAAGGCTCCTGCTGATTTACCCATAAAGGCAAAAGCAAAGGCAAATCCCTCTACAAAGGCAAATGCTATACCCATATATCTACTATATTGATTTATTTTTTGTCTACCAACTGGTCCTTGTTTTGCTAGTTCACTAAAGTATGGAATTATATCCATCTGTAGTAACTGCATAATAATAGTTGCTGTAATATATGGCATTACTCCTAGAGCAAATATTGAAAATTGCTTTAAAGCTCCGCCTCCCATAGCATTGATTAATTCTAGGAATCCAAGATTCCCTGTGATATCGGCTGTTCCTGGAACACGAATTGTTGTTCCAATAATAAAGACCATAAGGGCTCCCAACGTAAAGAATATTCTATTTCTTAAATCCTTATTAGTTGGGGCAAATATTTGTTTCATTGTTTGAAACATCTTAGATCACCTCAGCTTTGCTACCTATCTTTTCTATTTTTTCTAGTGCACTACTTGAGAATCTTGATGCTTGAATAGTTACTTTTTTAGTAAGTTCTCCATCCCCAAGCACTTTAATTCCACATAATTGGTTTTTAACTAAGCCAGTCTCTTTTAATAGAGTTGGAGTAATTACAGTACCTTCATCAAATTGATTTAAATCATCTAAATTGATTACTGCATATGTAATTTTAAATTCATGGTTTGAAAATCCTCTTTTTGGTAAACGTCTATATAATGGTAATTGTCCACCTTCAAAAATAGGATTAACTCCGCCCCCACTACGAGCATTTTGACCTTTGTGACCTTTTCCACTTGTTTTTCCTAAACCTGATCCAGAACCACGTCCAACTCTTTTCTTAGCAAACGTTGCTCCTTCATTCTTCTTTAATTCATGTAATTTCATTATCCTAAAATCTCCTCTACTGTTTTGCCTCTTAATTTAGCAACTTGCTCTACTGTCTTGGTAGACATTAATGCATTGATTGTAGCGGTAGCCATATTTAGTTTAGTTCTAGAACCAAGTGATTTAGAAAGAATGTCACGGACTCCAGCAAGTTCTAGTACAGAACGAACAGCTCCTCCGGCAATTACTCCAGATCCTTCAACAGCAGGTTTTAGCATAACTTTAGCAGCTCCACTAATTCCCATTGCTTCATGAGCGATAGTTCTTCCTTCTACTAGAGGTATTCTTACTAGATTCTTATTTGCAGCTTGAATAGCTTTTTTGATGGCATCAGGTACTTCGTTAGCTTTACCAATACCTAATCCAACTTGACCTTTTCTGTCCCCTACAACTACAGTAGCAGAAAATCTCCGTTGACGTCCGCCTTTGTTAACTTTAACAACGCTTTTGATTTCAACGACTAATTCTTCTAATGTTTTTTCTTGTCTTCTTGGGTCCCTGTTACTATTTTGCATAAATACCCTCCTATTAGAATTCTAATCCTTTGTTTCGTGCAGCCTCAGCTAATGCTGCTACACGTCCGTGATAAAGATATCCACCTCTATCAAAGACAACTTTTTTAATACCTATTTTTTGTGCTTCTAAAGCGATAGCTTCTCCTACTTTAGTAGCAGCTTCAATATTTCCACCGTTTTCTAGTTTCAATACTGTTGAAGATGCACTAGCTAATGTAGTTCCTGTTTCATCGTCTATTAACTGCACACTGATGTTTTTATTTGACCTAAAGACATCCAATCTTGGTAACTCAGCAGTTCCAGAAATGGTTGCTCTAACACGAGCATGTCTAACGGTTCGCATTTCATTACGAGATACTTTTTTAATCATAAGTAAACTTCTCCCTTCTACTTATTCACTGTACTAAGCAGCTTTCTTTCCTTCTTTACGACGAACTTGTTCATCTTTATAACGAATTCCTTTTCCTTTGTAAGGTTCTGGTTGTCTAATTTTTCTTACATTAGCAGCAAATTCACCAACTTTAATTTTGTCAATTCCTTTAATAATAATTTCTGTATTACTAATTGCTTCAACACTTAAATCAGTTGGAATTTCCATATTAATTAAATGAGAATATCCAGCACTAACTACTAGGATGTTACCCTTTAATGTAAAACGGTAACCTACACCAATAATTTCTAAGGCTTTCTCATATCCTTTAGTTACTCCTTCAATCAAGTTTGATATATTAGAATTAACTGTACCATGCATTGCTTTAGTTTTGATTTCTTCGTTACTTCTTTTTACAGTAATTTCATTATCAGAAATTTCTACTGTAATACCACGGTTACCTAAAAAAGTAGTTAATTCTCCTTTTGGTCCTTTAACAGTAACAATTCCATCTTTTTCTTCCACTGTAACACCTTCTGGTATTACAATCTTTCTATTACCGATACGACTCATATTGACACCTCCTTATTTTAATATTTATTACCAAATATATGCTAATACTTCTCCACCAAGGTTTTGTTTTCTTGCTTCTTTATCTGTCATAATTCCACCTGAAGTAGAAATTATAGCAATTCCTAAACCATTTAATACTTTAGGAACTTCTTCAGCTTTGGCATAAACTCTTAAACCTGGTTTAGAGATACGTTTTAAGCCTGTAATTACTCTTTCTTTATTGTGTCCATATTTTAATGTCAATACGATAACGCCTTGAACATTTTCCTTTGACACCTTAAAATCCTTGATAAATCCTTCTTCTTTTAAAATTTTAGCAAGTTCTAATTTTAGATTAGAAGCAGGAACATTAACTTCATTATATCGCATTTGATTTGCATTACGAATACGCGTAAGCATATCAGCGATTGTATCAGTTGCTACAGCCATTTTAAAATCCTCCTTCCCAAATTACCAGCTTGATTTCTTAACACCTGGTATTTGTCCTTTATATGCTAATTCTCTAAAGCAAATACGACATACACCAAACTTACTCATTACTGCGTGTGGTCTTCCACATCTACTACAACGAGTATATTCACGTACTTTGAATTTCTTTGGTCGATTAGCTTTTACGATCATACTTTTCTTTGCCATAATTTCCTCCAATTACTTTCTAAAAGGCATTCCTAGTTCATCTAATAAATCATAAGCCTCTTCATTAGAGTTAGCCGTGGTAACAAATACTATATCCATTCCACGTACTTTAACTACACTATCAAATTCTATTTCTGAGAAGATTAATTGTTCTTTAATTCCTAAAGTATAATTACCTCTTCCATCAAATGCTCTGGCACTAACTCCGCGGAAATCTCTTACTCGAGGTAATCCGATTGAGAATAGTTTATCCATAAAGTTATACATGTTTTCAGCACGTAATGTTACTTTACAACCAATTGCTTGACCTTCTCTGACTTTGAATCCGGCAATGGATTTCTTTGCTCTAGTTATAATTGGCTTTTGACCAGTTATTACTTCTAGATCTTTAACAGCAGCATCAATTAATTTTGAATTAGCTGTTGCATCTCCAACACCCATATTGATAACGATTTTCTCTAATTTTGGAACTTCCATTGATGTTTTGTATCCATGTTTTTTAGTTAAACTTGGAACTATTTCTTTTAAGTATTTTTCTTTTAGGCGGTTCATAAATTACCCTCCTTCCATTTAGTCAAGCTTTTCGCCTGATTTTTTTGCAATTCTATTTTTATTATTGTTTTTATCTGTAATATGTCCGATTCTAGTAGTTTTCTTCGTTTTCGGATCAATCATCATTACATTTGAAGCATGAATTGGAGCTGCGAATTCTATGATTCCGCCAGTCTCTTGTCCATTACCTTTTTTGTTTTTCTTAACGATGTTAGCACCTTCAACGATTACTTTATTATCAGCTTTTAAGGTTTTAATGATTTTACCTTCTTTACCTTTACTAGATCCGGTAATTACTTTTACCTTATCTCCTACTTTAAAGTTCATAAATATCCTCCTTATAGCACTTCTTTAGCTAAAGATACTATTTTCATATAATCTGCATCACGAAGTTCCCGAGCAACTGGCCCGAATATACGTGTTCCAACTGGGCTCTTATCATCTTTGATAAGTACACAGGCATTGTCGTCAAACTTGATGTAGCTTCCATCATCTCTTCTAACGCCAAATACGCTTCGAACGATAACAGCTTTCACCACTTTTCCCTTTTTAACAGTTCCATTAGGTGTAGCTTTTTTCACTGTACCAACAACAATGTCACCGATATTACCAGCTTTTACTTTACTGCCACCTAGAACACGAATAATTAATAATTCACGTGCTCCAGAGTTATCAGCAACTTTTAAACGGCTTTCTACTTGTAACATAATTTATCCCTCCTTCACCTAATAGTTATATAATAATTGCTTCTTTAATAATTTCTGCTACATAAAATGTTTTAGTTTTAGAAATTGGTTTTGTCTCAACAATTCTAACTGTATCGCCAATTTTAGCTTTATTACTTTCATCATGAGCTGCATACTTTTTAGAAGTTCTAACACGTTTACCGTATTTAGAATCTTTCTTATAGTTTTCAACTAAAACACTAACTGTTTTGTTTGCTTTATCGCTCACTACTTTTCCAACAAGTTCTTTTGTTAATTTCTTTTCCATATTACCCTCCTATTTACCACTTAATTCACGTTCACGAAGAACAGTTTTCATTCTCGCTACTGTGTGTCTTAAATCTCTAATTCTTGAAGGCTTTTCTAAATTACCCGTTGCTTGTTGGAAACGCAAATTGAATAATTCTAATTTTGACTCTTTAATCTTAGTCATAATATCTTCAGTGGTTAGTTCTCTTATTTCTTTAACCTTCATTTTTTTCACCACCATTTTCAGATTCTTTAGTAATAAATTTTGTTAAAATTGGTAATTTATGAGCAGCTAAACGTAATGCTTCACGAGCAGTTGCTTCATCAACTCCAGCAATTTCAAACATAATCTTTCCTTCTTTAACAACGGCAACCCATGCTTCAACAGCACCTTTACCTTTTCCCATACGAGATCCTATAGCTTTTTTAGTTAGTGGCATATGTGGGAAAATATTAATCCATACTTTTCCTCCACGCTTCATGAAACGTGTCATAGCTACACGAGCTGCTTCTATTTGATTAGCAGTAATCCATGCGCCTTCTTTAGCAACTAAACCAAATTCACCTTTATCTAATTTCGTGTTTCCTTTTGAATGACCTTCATAAGGTAATCTATGAACACGACGATACTTTGTTCTTGATGGTAGTAACATATTAATTACCTCCTTTAGCCTTTTTCGTTGGAAGAATTTCTCCCTTATATATCCATACTTTAACTCCGATTTTACCGAATGTAGTATCAGCTTCTGCTGTTGCATAATCAATATCAGCTCTTAATGTATGTAAAGGAGTAGTTCCTTCTGAATAACCTTCGCTACGAGCAATATCAGCACCATTTAGGCGGCCTGATACTAAAGTTTTAATTCCCTTAGCTCCTGCTCTCATAGCATTTCTAATAGCTCTTTTTTGAGCCATTCTGAATGATGCTCTATTTTGAATCTGATTAGCAATTGATGTTGCTACTATTTGAGCATTCATATCAGGTTTTTTAATATCAACAATTGAAATTTGTACTTCTTCGTTTACTAACTTAGAAATGGCTTTTTTCAATTTTTCTATTTCTTCTCCACCACGGCCGATTATAATACCAGGCTTTGATGTATGAATAATAACTTCTGTTTTCTTATTACTTCTTTCGATTTCAATCTTAGCAAGTCCGCCATCTTTCATACTAGTTTCAAAAAATTCACGAATCTTAATATCATTATTTAAATATTTTTTAAAATCAGTATTAGAGGCATACCATCTTGAATCCCAGTCTTTGATAATACCAAGTCTCATTCCACTTGGATTTACTTTTTGACCCATACTAACCTCCTTCTTAGTTTTTACTAGCAACCGTGATTACGATGTGACTAGTTCTTTTGTCGTTGTGTCCCATATGTCCACGAGAATCAAACATTCCCCTATGCATAACTGGTCCAGCATCGACTCTTGCTTCTTTAACATATAAAGTATTAACATCTGCACCACCGTTGTTTACGGCATTGGCAATAGCAGAATCAACTACTTTCTTGGTTAAACGAGCAGATTTCTTATTCATATTAGTTAATATAACTAATGCTTCACTTACATTTTTACCACGTATTAAATCTACGACTAAGCGAGCTTTAATAGGTGAAACTCTAAGTGTTTTTGCAATTGCTCTTGCTTCCATATTCATTCCTCCTAGTATTATTTCGCTTTACTATCGCCGTGTCCATTAAACTTACGAGTTAACGCAAATTCACCTAATTTGTGTCCAACCATATCCTCAGTAACATAAACAGGAATAAATTCCTTTCCGTTATGTACAGCGAATGTATGTCCAATAAAATCAGGATAGATTGTTGAACGACGTGACCAAGTTTTAATTACTTCTTTTTTTCCAGACTTGTTAGATTCTTGTACCTTTTTTAATAATCTTTCGAATACATAAGGTCCCTTTTTTAGACTTCTAGCCATGACTTCTCATCTTCCTTTCCTATTTAGCATTGCGGCGACGTACGATAAATTTATCAGACATCTTATTCTTACGTGTTTTATATCCAAGTGCTGGTTTACCCCAAGGAGTAACTGGTCCTTTGCGTCCAATAGGCGCACGACCTTCTCCACCACCATGTGGGTGATCATTTGGATTCATTACTGATCCACGAACTGTAGGTCGGATTCCCATATGACGTGTACGTCCAGCTTTTCCGATATTTACAAGTTCATAATCAGCATTACCAACTTCACCAATTGTAGCTAAGCAAGTTCCTAAGATTTTTCTTTGTTCCCCACTTGCTAAACGAATCATTACATAATTTCCCTCACGACCAAGGATTTGTGCACTGGCACCAGCACTTCTAGCTAGTTCCCCACCTTTTCCTGGGCGAAGTTCAATATTATGTATTACAGTTCCAACTGGAATTGCCATAATAGGAAGAGCATTACCAACTTTAATATCGGCTGTTTCTCCGCTCATTATTGTCATTCCCACTGTTAATCCTTTTGGAGCAAGAATATATCTTTTTTCTCCATCAGCATAATTAATTAATGCAATATTTGCAGTTCTGTTTGGATCGTATTCAATCGTAGCAACTTTTCCGTTAATATTTAATTTATTACGTTTAAAGTCTATAATTCTGTATTTTCTCTTAGCTCCTCCGCCTTGATGTCTTACAGTAGTTTTCCCTTGATTGTTACGTCCACCGTTTTTCTTTAAACTAACGACTAGGCTTTTTTCAGGAGTGCTTGTTGTAATTTCAGAATAATCTAAAACTGTCATTCCTCTTTGTCCTGGTGTCGTCGGTTTTTTTATTTTAACTGACATGTGTAACCCTCCTTTTAATTAAGATCAATCGTTTGTCCATCGGCTAATTTAACAATCGCTTTTTTCATCCGATTAGTCAAACCAGAGTAACGTCCAACTCGTTTTGTTCTAGGTTTTACGTTGATAGTACGAATACTAGCAACTTTAACATTGAATAGTTTTTCTATTGCTATTTTTATTTCTGTTTTTTTAGCTTTAGGATCAACTTTAAATGTATACTTGTTATCTTCTGATGAAGCCTTACCACTTTTTTCAGTAATAACTGGAGCTTTAATAATACTTAAATATTTTGTATCCATTATGCAAGCACCTCCTCGATCTCATGTAGAGCTGCTTCTGTTATAACTATATAATCAGCATTTACTACATCTAGTACATTAATTTCATCAGCTTCAATAACCATTATATTTTGAATATTGCGAGCTGCTAAAATAGTATTTTCATCTAATTCATTAAGAACAATTAAGTCTTTTTTTGAAGCTATATTTAAAGCTTCTAAAGCATTAATCATTTCTTTTGTCTTAGGTGTTGTAAGTTTAAATTCATCTAAAACTATAAACTTTCCCTCGTTCATTGCTGATGCAAGAGCTGATTTAATAGCTAAACGACGTTCCTTACGATTCATCTTTATACTGTAATCACGAGGAACTGGAGTACCATAACGTCCTCCGCCTACCCATTGTACAGCTCTAATAGAACCTTGACGAGCATGACCTGTTCCTTTTTGTGCCCATGGCTTTTTACCACCACCGCTTACTTCACTACGATTCTTTGTCTTATGGGTTCCTTGTCTTAATGATGCTCTTGTTAAAATAATTGCATCATAAACTACTTTATCATTTGGAGTTATTCCAAATACTGTTTCATTTAATTTAATGTCCTTAAGTTTTTCACCTTTTAAATTTAAAAGTTTTACTTTTTCCATCTTTAATTTCCTCCTTTCATCACATAATATTGTTTTTTTAACATCATCTTAATTACTTACTCAGTAACAGACGCATCAAGTGATGATTCTTCGCTTTTAACTTCTTCAGTAGCTTTGTCATTAGTTTCTTCTACTTCTGCAGTAACTTCTGTTTCTGTAGTAGGGATTTCTTCTTCATAAACAACTAATTCAAGTGGTTCATTAATTTTTTCTCCCGTTTTAACTGCTGTTCTAATGATAACTAAAGATTTTTTTGGACCTGGAACATTTCCTTTTATAAGGATTACATTATTTTCTAAATCAATATCCACAACTTCCAAATTTTGAACGGTTGTTGTTTCATTTCCCATATGACCTGGTAATTTTTTACCCTTTAGAACGTGCATAGGTAACAATGTTCCCATTGAACCAACACCTCTATGATATTGAGATCCGTGACCCATAGGTCCACAAGATTGATTCCAACGTTTAATAACACCTTGGAAACCTTTACCCTTGCTTACTCCTGTAACATCAACGACTTCTCCATTTGTAAATAAATCCGCTCCAATTACTTGACCTAATGTGTAATCGGCAACGTTTACTCCCCTAATTTCTTTTAAGAAGCGCTTAGGTTCAGTATTTGCTTTTGCTGTATGACCCATTTTAGCCTTGTTACTTGCTTTCGCTTTCACTGTAATGGCACCTAATTGAATTGCACTGTATCCGTCTTTTTCAATTGTCTTAATCTGTGTAACAACGTTTGGTTCAATTTCAATTACAGTAACTGGAATTAATTTACCGTTTTTGGCAAATACTTGAGTCATTCCAATTTTTTTCCCTAAGATTCCTTTCATAGTTTTTCCTCCTAATTATTATTATAGTTTGATTTCAATATCAACACCGCTTGGTAAATCTAAATGAGTTAGTGCCTCAATAGTTTCCTTGCTAGGATTTTTGATATCAATAAGTCTCTTGTGTGTACGCATTTCGAATTGCTCACGAGAATCCTTGTATTTATGCACTGCACGTAAGATAGTGTACTTTTCAATTTCAGTTGGTAGTGGAACTGGTCCACTGATTTCTCCACCTGCTCTTTTAACAGTTTCAACTATTTTCGTTGCGGCATTATCTAGAACTCTGTGATCGTACGCTTTTAATCTGATACGAACTTTTTCTTTTGACATTTTATGTCCTCCCTTCGCCTATATCTGGTATAGACTTGCTCCGTATGAATAACCCGACTCTCTCTAGCAACTTAACCTGGAGTGTCGGCAACCTCACACATCTAAGCAGCCACACGTCTTAGATTATAGCATAGGTAATATATGATTTGCAAGTGTTTTATATAACTTTATTCAATAACTTTTTCAGATTTTACTATAAAAGAAAAAGTAAACCTTTTTTAGCTAGTTTACTTTATATTCCAATCAAACATAATTATTATATAACCTAGTAAAGTCCTGTTATTAGTCTTTACTATTTACATTTGAAATAGGCTTTACCTTTGGCACTAACAAGATTATTCTTAACAGTCGGTAATAATAATCCACACCTTTTCATATAAGCAAATGTTTTCTTTTCACTAAGTGAATAATTTAGCTCTAAAGCCAAATCATATTTTGCTAACATGGTGGCTAGAGAAAATATTTCTGTTGTTGATGAAATTTCTCCATTATCAATAATTTCTATAATATGTTTACGTATACTTTTCTTATACTTTTTAAGTACTTCTGATGAAACATTAGTCTGATGACTATAATACCACTCTACTTCTTGCTGCGTTTTATATTCTATTTCTCTTTCTTTTTTAGATAATAAATTATTGGCTCTTGCTGGGCTATTCACTTTCTGAACACGGAGTCTAGTTGGTTCCAAATAATTTTCTTCTTCCTTATTATGGGTAGCATACGCTACATTGGTAGTAGCGGCAATTAGCCTATTTTTAATCTGTTCTTGGGTATTTGTATCTTGCATTAATTTTATCATAGGTAGTTCTAATTCACTTATTTTCATTTCTCCACTCCTTAAATCTGTGCATATCGTAACACTAATGATTAATCTTTACAATCTTTTTCTTCTAATATACTGGCAGGAATAATACTATTAGTTCCAAATTTATCATTAATTGAGTCTACTACTTTTTGAACTTTATCTGTAGTTTCAGTTTTGTAATTATCAAACAGAGAAAGTTGTTTAGTATTCTCTAGATGAAAATCCGTTAAGCGAATCCCTATTAATCTAATTGGTTCTCCCTGATAGGCCTTGTTTAAAAGTTCTACTGCAAATTTATATATATCATCACTGATATTAGTAGCATTAACTAATTTCATTTGATGGGTATAATTAACAAACTTACCTGTTCTTAAAATAATAGCAATACATCTAGCATAGAAACCCTGTTTTCTTAAATCCCGTCCTACTTCTTCAGATTGCCTCTTTAAAACCTTTTTAAGGACTGCTTTATCAGTAATATCCGTGACCAAAGTTTCTGTCGTAGAGATACTCTTGTTTTTAGCTCTTTCTGATATTACTAAACTATCATCAATTCCATTTGCATAATTATGCATAGTGATTGCCATTGATTTAAAGTAACGTTTTAACATTCCATAGTCAGCATTAGCTAGATCACCAATTGTTTTTATACCTAAATTTATAAGTTTATCACTAGAAGATTTGCCAACCATAAATAGTTCTGAAACAGGTAAAGGCCACATCTTTGTTTTTACTTCACTAGGAAATAAAGTATGAATCTTGTTTGGTTTTTCAAAATCAGAGGCCATTTTAGCGCATAGTTTGCAGTTAGCTATACCTATATTAACAGTTACACCAAACTTAGCGTATATTTCATTCTTAATTTCATTTGCAAACAGCAAAATATCCTCGTGTAAGTAACGCATCCCACTCATGTCTAAAAAACATTCATCGACTGAATATCTTTCTACTTGAGGAGTAAGAGTTAAAAAATATTCATATAGTTTATCTGATTCTCTATTATATAAGGAATGATCAGCTGGAAAAACTTCTAATTTAGGACATTTTTTTCTGGCTGAATATAAGGTTTCTGCAGTTACTACCCCATACTTCTTTGCAACAGGCGATTTAGCAACGACAATTCCACATCTCTTAGCTTCATCCCCTCCAATAACAGAAGGGATAGTCCTAATGTCTGTTTTATACCCTTGGTTAAGCATTTCAACAGCAGTCCAAGAGAGAAAAGCATTGTTAACATCAATATGAAAAATTACTCGTTCTTGATTCACTATGCAGCCCCCTTTTAGCAGTTTATTTCACTAGTTACAGTATAAAACATATGTTCATGCTAGTCAATAAAAAATATCCACTTTTAAAGTGGATAAAACTAGTTTAGATGTCCTTTGTTATAGACTTTATCTTGTCATTTAATAACTGATATTTTCCCTCGTTTATAAACAAATTCATAGTACTTAAGACTGCCATATAATCTATATCTTGTCTTAGCAGTAAATCACTACTTAAAAATCCCGCTACGCCAGATAAAGTCTTATTCCTTTCTACTGAAGTTAATTCTTCAATTAAGGCATTTAGAGAATGACCTTCCTTAGTATAATTATACATTTCTTTAGATATTTCTAACCCGATTGTTTTACCAACATGTTCTACTTGATTTTTCCCCTCAATTACAACATAACTAATTACATAATATTTGTCATATTCTTGTTCAAATCCACCCTCAATGCTTATTAGATAGTCATAGTCAAGATGTTGATTATAGCAGTACTTCTTTAACTCAATATTTCTATTTTTAGCGCCAATCAGCATTTCTTCATTAAGTGGTTTACTGCTAACACTAGAATTAACTTTAACAGAAGTTATATTAAAATTACTAATAGCTAAATCTTTTAAAGCTTTTTCAACCGATTTTATTTTAGAGGGATTAGTAGATGATAGAATGATTTTCATATGTACCTCTATTTTCTTTTAAGTAGTAATGTCTAATTGATTTTAAATTGTCATCTAATTCATAACATATTGGGTTACCTGTCTCAAGTTCTAGTTCTGTAATTTCATCGTCAGACATATTATCCAAATATTTTATTAAAGCTCTAAGACTATTTCCATGAGCCACTATAATAATTTTTTTATTTAATTCTAGCTCTGGTTTTATTTGATTATGCCAACAAACTAGTACTCTCTTAATAGTATCTGATAAATTTTCAGTTAAAGGTAACTCAGATTCCTTTAAATCTTTATATTTCGGATCATTTCCAGGATATCTACTGTCATCCACTGTTAAAGCTGGGGGAGTTTCTTTGGTACTTCTTCTCCACAACTGAACTTGTTCTGTTCCATATTTGAGTTTTGTTTCATCTTTATTTAAGCCCTGTAATGCTCCATAGTGTCTCTCATTTAACTGCCAATTATACTTAACAGGAATGTTTTCTTCATTTAACTCCTGTAAAATATATTTAAGAGTATCCGTTGCTCTTACTAAGACTGATGTAAAAGCCAAATCAAAAGTAAACCCTTTTTCTCTTAGCACAATGCCAGCTTCTTTGGCTTCTTTAATTCCTTGCTCAGTTAATTCTACATCCGTCCATCCCGTAAACCTATTTTCTTTATTCCAAGTACTTTGTCCGTGTCTAACTAAAACTAATTTTATCATCTTTTCTCCTTTACAGGTTCTCTTTAAAACAGAAAGTAGCATAAATAGGAATATATTTAACACCTTTTTTAAAACTAAAGTTATCTTCTGTAACTCTAATAGCCTCTTCTACCTGGTATTTATTCATAAATAAGGCTAACGACTTTGATTTAGCAATGTTTTTATTAACCAGTTCAATCGGAATTATTTTTCCGTTACGAGTCTGAACTACAAAAGATATTTCTGCTTTGCCCTCAGATTGATAATAATAGAGGTTATACCCACTGGCTACAATATTACTAGCTATAGCATTTTCATACATAATATATTTTAACCTATCATCACTTAAAAATCTTATTTTATTTAAATGAAGGGTATTAAATAATAGACCTGTATCATTCATATATAATTTAAAACTCTCGTTATCTTTATGTTTACTAAGTGGAGATTTAACATCGGTAACCCGGTAGGCTTTATTTAAGTAACCATTTATGTTTAAAAAAGAAATGGCATTTTCATATTCTTTGGCTCTACTTCCTGGTGTTATTAAGCCGTATTGAAATTTCTTATTAGGTTTTAATAGTTGATATGGAACAATGTTAAAAACTTCTATAGCTCTAGTTACATCAATAAGAACAGGCATATTTAAAAACTCTTTTTGATATGTATCTATCACTTTATGATGAATCATATTTAAATAGGTATCACTCTTATCTAGAGAAGTAAGAATAGCCTCTGGTAGCCCGCCTGTCATTAGATAATTCTCATAATAGTCAATAGCTATGTTATGAAAAGGCATGGCTTTATTATTTTTATAAGAATCTTTGATGAAATCTATCAATTGATCTTGTTTAATAGCTTTTAAATATTCTTCAAAATCCATGGAAAACATATATTTAAATTGAAACTCATCGCCCTTAAAAGAAGTAAGTTTTTCTTTATCAGAAGTAATCATAATAATATGATAATCAATTGCTTCTTTAGAAATTCTTTTAATAACTTTAACCAGTTCTAGTTCTTTGACATTATCAAATATTATTAGAGTATCCTGTTTAAGGATTTGTTCTCCTACCATTAAAGACAATTTTAAAATTATTTTGTCTAAAGATTTTTCTCTTTTAAACATATCAAACAGTTCTAAATTATTAGAGCAATCAAAGTAAGCTGTAGTTTTATATGCAGTTTCTCCAAACTCTAAGACTGTATATGTTTTGCCAACTTGCTTATTTCCATATATGAGCAATGGTTTACGATTAGAATCCCTTTTCCACCGATTTAAGTCGTTTATTATTTTTCGTTCCATAAATAGTGACCTCCATACATTAATATCATAAATAAAGTATAATACAGGTGAAATTAATAGTCAATCAAATGTATAATTATTAAAATAATAAGTATTTATACGGAAAATAAGTCAGAAAAAATAGACTTATCTATTAGCCTATTTGCTACCAACCTTATGAAATTCTAGTCGTAATTTATCTGCAACTGTTACAATAAATTCTGAATTGGTTGGCTTAGCCTTATCTATATCAACACTGTGTCCAAAAATATCTTCCATTAGTTGCCAGTTACCACGATTCCAGCTAACCTCGATGGCATGTCTAATTGCTCTTTCTACTCTGGATACTGTCGTATCAAATTTCTTGGCTAACTCGGGATATAGTTCTTTAGTTATGCCTCCCACTACATCAGGTCTTTCATAGAGAATTCCTATTCCTTCTCTAATATACTGATAACCTTTAATGTGAGAGGGTACTCCTAGTTCATGGAGTATTTTAGTAACTGATATTTGTAAGTTATTGTGATAAACATCTATATTTTTATTACTAAACTTTGTATCTGTGACACAATCATTTATTCTTTTTTCTAATTCTGATAATTCAAATGGTTTTAAAATAAAGAAATTGACTCCAAACTCTGATACTTTACGAATCATCTCTGGAGCATTATATGAAGTTAAAACAATTATTTTTTTAGATAAGTTTTTACTTCTCATTTCCTCTAAAACATCTAGTCCATCTTTTTTAGGCATAATAAGATCTAAAATAATTACATCATAGTCTTTTTGCCTTGACTCAATTAACTGCATACCTTCTTCGCCATTATGGGCTGATAATGCTAGCTCAATAGTAGCGTGATTATTGAAGTACTCCTCGATCATAGTTACTAAATCAACATTATCGTCGATCATTAGAACTTTAACTTTTTGCATACTTTTTGTCCTTTCTTACTACCACGCAATTATCATTATACATGATAAACTAACAAAAATAAACAAATTATATGCACTAGTTTTGTCTCTATTTGTCGAATTATGGAGATTAATGTCGAATAGTATATTTGCTCATTATAGATCACTCATTTATATAATTATTAAAAGTTTTTCATAAAAAAAGAAGTTACCTTCCTTATTTTATCATATTTAATAGTTCGACCAATTCCTTAGGGTTGATACTTGCTCCTCCTATTAAATATCCATCTAGTTTTTTGATTTCTTCTAACATACTAATTGTTTTATAATTAATGCTACCGCCATATAAAACTTTAGCATTTGGTTGCCGATTAGTTTCTAATAATATTCTAATAATCGATACCGTTTGCTCTATTTCTTCTTTTGATGGTGTTACGCCAGTTCCTATAGCCCACACTGGTTCATAGGCAACAATAATAGGCTTAGTTATATCTCTCAAGCATTCACTAATTTGTTTTTCTAAAGCCTTAATGGTTAACTCTTTGTTTTTTTCGATTAACGTTTCTCCTATACAAAGAATTGGCATAATATTATGAGCATGTAATTCAATAATTTTTGATCTTATCATTTCATTGGTTTCTAATAGAGCAGTTCTCCGTTCAGAATGTCCTACGATTGAATAGGCTACTCCTACTGATTTAAGTTGTCTAGCCGATACTTCTCCTGTTAAATTAGTTTTCTCTTGAACTGCCACATTTTGACTACCTAATTTGCAAGATCCTATTTTAAAAGAAGATAAATATAACATGCTTGGACAAATTACTATTTTAAGATTAGGTTTATCTAGTTCCTCAATATATTTTTCATATGTTAAAATCTCAGATGCTGTTAAATTCATTTTATGATTAGCTACTACTATTTTCATTTGTCTTTCCCCCTTACTTTGTCCCATAACTTAATGACAATGTTCCTGCTTTTTTTCTTAGAATCAATAGCCATCTCGTAAACATCTAAAACGGCTTCTGCAAAATATTTAGAACTATAACGATCTGCATTTATTCTAGCTTGTTTACCCATTTGTTTTTTATCATCTGGATGAAGATATAAATTGATTATCTTTGCTTTAGCTTCTTCTTTATTATTAAATAGTTCTCCATTTAAACCATCTATAACTACATTCCTAAAACTTTCATCATCTATACATACAACTGGTAAACTCCCCGCCATTGCCTCAATTACAGTTAAGCCTTGAGTCTCGGTAGTGGATGCAGTAATAAATATATCTGCTACTTGGTAATAGATAGGTACCGTATCCCACGGAACTTTACCAGTAAAGATAACATTGTTTTCATTATGATTAGCAGAGACAATTCCCTCATATTTTTCTTTATCTGGTCCATCCCCAATAATTAATAATTTCATATTAGGATAGTCCTTAACTAAATCTTTAGTTATATCAAGTAAAAATTCTATATTCTTTTCTTCAGCTAGTCTACCAACAAAAACAAAAACAAAGTCTTTAGATGTTATATTATACTTCTTTTTGATTGCTACTATATCTTTCCTCGGAATGTTTTCTGCATAAAATCTTTCTGTTTCAATACCAGTAGGTACGATGTGGATATTTCTTTGGACATTATATTTTTCTTTAAATAAATCATAAGCTTTTTTAGTAGGAACAATTAACTCTGTAATAGTTTTATCACAATAAAACAAGGTTAAATATTCGACTAGTTTTTTACTAGATTTATCAAAATGACCGTGGGTTATATAGTGAATATAATCTTCATACATAGTGTGATAGGTGTGTACTATAGGAATATTAAACTGTTTAGCAATAATTCTAGCAAATGTTCCTACGCCAAATTCTGATTGAGAATGTATTACATCTAGGTGCCAACTTTTAATTTTGTTAACAGCTTGAATCGGATAAATACCTGTTAATCTGGCATCATATATACCAGTAGGAATACCTGGAACTCTAATTACTTTATCATCTTCATCAAAATCATATTTAAAATTTTCTAAATTAGCTGTTACTACATATACCACATGTCCTTTTTTTTCTAGTGCTTGCTTTAACATTAGTTCACTAGTAACTAGGCCACTAATATATGGGGTATATGTATCTGTAAATATTCCTATTCTCATTATTTATCCATGTCCTTTCTAAAGCTTAGAACAATACCTCCCACTATCATTAATAAATAGTAAGAAATAAATCTCCATAAAAGTAATCCTGCGGATAATACACTATCTTTAATAAAAGTCCCGAAAAATCTTAAGAATCCATATTCTATGCCTCCACTTGCCCCTGGAATTGGAACAAAAGACCCAATAATCATGACATAAGCTGATGAAGTTATAGCCTCAATTGCACTTATATTTTTACTGCCTAAAGCATAAAACACAAATAGAGGTAAAATATAGAGGCAGGTTAATCCTAAAAACTGATAAATAAAACCTTTAATACAAACTTTATAGTTTTTTATTAGTGAGACTGCTCCACTGTGAAATGTCTCACATCTTTCATTCCATTCATCATGAAGTTTATCAGTATTATTAACCAGTTTAAATTTTGTTAGGACTTTCAAACCAATTTTAACTAAAAATTTATTTAATCTTTTACCAAAACTGATAATGAAAAGTCCCACCATGATTAAGGTGTTGATAGCGAATCCTATTAATATTATACCACCTAAAACAGGTAAATTTTCAAAAATGTGAAATTGATAGTTTAAAAACAAGGATATTATGCCATATATAACAAGTGCTAGTTGATAAAGAATGAAATTTTGAATAATTATATTAGTACCATTTGTAACTCTTATTCCATCCTTTTTAAGCAGATAAATCTGCATTGGTTGTCCTCCTGTTGAAAAAGGAGTGATTCCATTAAAGAAATTGGTAATTAGAGATAACTGTAAACTTTTTTTATATTTATACTTTGGTTCATAATTTTTAATAATTTCATGAATAGCTAGCGATTGAAAAAAGCAATATAATATAATTATTAAAAAAGATACAATAATCCACAAAGGATTACTATTAAATAGCTCTCTAGTAATTGCTGCAAAATTATCTTTTAAAACAAAATAAAGTACTACCAAGGTTATTAGTCCTAATATAATTCCGTTTTTTTTCATGTTTTTCATATCTTATCCACCTATCTAATTGAGTTTTTGGCATTAGTTAAAGTTCTGTCTTTTAAATAGCAAACTGTTTCTGTATGATTATCTTCTAAATCATCTAACAAAAAATTATTTTCTAAGGCTGCATTTAAATATATTTTATTATCCTTTGGAGCTTGAAAACAAACTGTTTCCATCATTAAATTATCTAGACTATAAGTGGTAGCCAATTTTAGCATTTGATTAACTTCAGTATATTCTGCCTCTTCTTGAATAATATTTAAGGTACAAAACTTAATATCTGTAGCAGCATCTAAATAGCAACCAATTTTAATAGTACTATTTTCAACTAAAAATAAACACTTTCTTATGTAAATCCCACTTTCAATAGCTTTTTCACATTTACTTAAGGCCTCTAAAATATTTTGTTTATCGTAGAATGAACAGGTAAAATCCGTAATATTATTAGTTACTAAATCAGCTTTTTTTGTTGCTAATACTAGTCTAAGCATATTATTCTACTCTTTCATTAATAATGGATAACCCTGGTAGAATTTTACCTTCTAAGTATTCTAGTGTTGCTCCTCCCCCGGTTGAGGCATGACTTACCTTATCTTTATATCCTAATTCTCCTGCTGAGGCAACTATGTCTCCACCACCTAAAACAGTGTAAGTAGAGGTACTCGCTAAATACTCTAGTATTTCCTTAGTAGCATACTGATATTTATCCATTTCATATACACCTAAAGGTCCATTCCATAAGACTAATTTGGCACCAGTTAAAATTGTTTTAATATGACGAATAGAATTTGGCCCTAAGTCCATACCCATTTCAGTCGGGCTAATTTCCTTAACAGAGGCAATGCGGTTAGGGGTAGTATTACTAAACTCGGTTGTTACATTAACATCAACAGGTAGAACTATTTTATTAGGATAACGATCTAGCATTTCTTTAGCGAAGGCAATATTCTGAGGGTCTACTAATGACTTTCCTATTTCATAACCCTTAGCTTTTAAAAAGGTAAAGGCCATTCCTCCTCCAATAATTATACTGTCTGCTTTCTTGATGAAATTTTCTATAACTCCTATTTTATCTGCTACTTTAGCCCCACCTAGTAAAACTATAAAAGGACTAGTAGGATGATTAAGAACTTCTAGGGCCTTCAGTTCTTTCTCAATTAAAAATCCAATACCATTTGGTAACAGCTCCCCTATTCCAACATTAGAGGCATGACTTCTATGAATAGTACCAAAAGCATCATTTATAAATATATCACCAAGACTAGCCCAATACTTAGCTAAATCTTTATTATTAGTACTTTCTTTTTGATCATGTAAATCTTCATACCTAGTATTTTGAATTAGAAGGACATCCCCTGGATTCATAAGATTAATAGCATTTTCTAGTTCTATACCTCTAGTTTTATTGCAAAATATAACGGGGTGTAATAATAATTTACTTAACCTGTCTGCAATAGGAGCTAAATTGTTTTTAGCTAAATCTGATTCTTCTTTAACCCTACCTAAATGAGATAACAAAATAGTTTTAGCTTGATGATCAATAGCAAATTTAATTGTTGGAAGACTCTCTTTTATTCTATTGTCATCAGTTATTTGGCCATTTGACAGAGGCACATTAAAATCACATCTAATTAGCACTTTCTTATTTTCAAGATTATAATCTCTAATTGTTTTTTTCATAGAATTATTCTCCTTACTTTTATATAATTATTTACATTATAGCATAAAAATCTCAATATAAAAGAGATTAAGTATAATCTCTTGTTACAGTTTTGTCATTTTATTCAGTATGAAACCCTGGTGTTAAAAATATCTTAGCTTTAGTTTTAACATCGGGAAATACTGGAATATGTTCCAGTTCTTCTAAACTAAACCAGTCTAAAGTAAAACTTTCCTCGCTATTTACGAGGGTTTGATTATCTGTAACTGGGACTGCTACATATTGATAATCAATAATATTACCGGCAAAATTATTGTATTCTTCTACCATAAAAGGTTTCTGATATACTAATTTTACTCTTACACCAGTTTCTTCATAGGCTTGACGAATAGCTCCTTCTTCTGGAGATTCTCCCTCTTTTAAATGCCCACCTGGTTGAATCCAATTTTGAAATTTCTTATGATAAATCAAAAGAATTTTTTGTTTATTTAGATCAATAATAAATGTTGACCCACAGTAGGAAGTTTTTAACGGTTCCATATAATCACCTCAACTATAATTTAATTATATCAAAGAGTCTATGTCTTGTATATAAATATGATTAATTACTTCATAATCTCCATTAAGTATTTAGCTGTTCTAACCATTTGAACAGAATATCCATATTCATTATCGTACCAAGCTACTATTTTTACTAGTGCAGATGTTTCAGTTTCTAAAATATTAGTAGATAAGCCATCTACTAGTGCACCACATGATGAGCCTATAATATCACTAGAAACCACTGGATCCATAGTAAACTTTAAAGTATCATTAGTGTTAACTTCAAAAGCTTTATTTATTTCTGTTACTGAGGCTTTTTTTTCTAATTCTAAGGTTAAATCAATAACCGAACCGGTTGCAACGGGAACTCTCATAGCAGTTCCCTCTAATTTACCTTTTAAATTAGGTAGCACTAATCCTATTGCACTAGCGGCTCCAGTTGATGCGGGGATTATATTAGCGGCTGCTGCTCTACCCCGTCTAGCTTTTATACCTTTTTTATGTGGAACATCAAGTGTTGCTTGATCGTTAGTATAAGCATGAATAGTAGTCATATAACCACTCTTAATTTTAAAGTAATAATCAATAACTCTTAAGACAGGAGCTAAACAGTTGGTAGTACATGATGCAGCAGAAATAACTTGTTCTGTACCATCTAGAATATTATGGTTAACATTGTAAACAATAGTCTTTAAATCTCCTTTAGCAGGAGCTGAAATAACTACCTTTTTAGCGCCGGCATTAATATGGGCAAAAGCTTTATCTTTATCAGTAAACATCCCGGTACATTCCATAACAACATCTACTTCAAGTTCTTTCCAAGGTAGTACATTAGGATCTTTTTCAGCATATACTTTTATTTTCCTATTTGAAACTATTATTTCATCACCAGTATAAGTTATTTCATCTGTTTTATAATTACGATGATTAGTATCGTATTTTAACAAATAAGCCAGTTGCTCAGCATCTGTTAAATCATTAATTGCAACCACTTCAAAATCAGGATCACTGTCCATTATACGGAAAACTAATCTCCCAATTCGGCCAAAACCATTTATTGCTACTTTTATCATTTTATTATCTCCTTATATAATAGTATTTGTAAGCCCTATTTTTACTTACCTTTAACTATTTTATATTTATTCTATTTTATAAGTAAAATAGTTAAAACTTTTGTTAATAGAAAGCTATAGTTAAAATTTTTTGGGCTAAGAAACTTTCTTTTTAATCTTGAAAACAACTATGTCCAATAAATTCTCTTATAATAGAATCTGCTGGAATATCTTCTGATGGAATTGGTAAAAACATTTTAAGAATATTTATCAATCTTTTAGCTTCTTCATAATAAGGTGAAGAAGTTGGAACTGAGTATAATAATGGTTCTACGTAGGTTTTTAATACTCCTAATTCATAAATTAAAGCGGTATTAAAAGTAAAATCAGCATCATCTTGGTATGGAAATATATATTTTTCTTCTCCTTTTCGGACTTTACTCCATGCTGCTAAAGTCTTATCAACACTATAACCTCTAGTTCGATTGTCTCTAATAATTCGTCTTAATAGACGATTATCCGTAGTAGATATTCTATTCCACAAGTCTAAATTCAGTGATGTCAAGGCAGATAAATATATTTTATATTTTTTCTTAGCTTCTATATTAGTTAAAATATTAGGATTAAGTCCATGAATTCCCTCAATCATTAGAATATCTTTGGTTCCTAGCTTTAATTTTTTCTTAAATTCTTTTACGCCAAAAATAAAATTATATGTAGGGATTGTTACTTCTTCCCCTTTAAGTAAGGAACTCATTTGTTTATCAAATAGAGCCAAGTCGACAGTATCTAGGCTTTCATAATCAGGATTGCCATCCTCATCAACTGGTGTTTCATCTCTATTAACAAAGTAATCATCCATAGAAATCATCACAGGATTCATACCGAAGCTTCTTAAGTACATAGCTAGTTTACGACAAGTAGTTGTTTTACCAGATGATGAAGGACCTGCTATTAAGATTATTTTTTTATCTTCACGAGCATTTTCTATATCTCTGGCTACTGAAAGTAATCGCCCATTTTGTAAAGTCTCATCTATTCTAATCAAGTCACTTATAGTTCCTCTCGAAACGCGCTCATTTAATTGACCAACTGAGTCTAGATGCATTACTGATTCCCATTCTCTATATTCCTTGAAAACTTCGAAAATCTTAGGTCGATGCTGGTATTCTTTAATTCCATCTTTCATATAAATTGTTGGAAATCTTAAAACAAAACCATATTCATCCAAATAAGTTAAAGCAAATTCCGATAGACACTCTGTATTTGCTGGCATTAAACTATAAAAATAACTATACATATTTCCTAGTTTATATAATGTAACATAAGTGTTGGTATTATACTTCATTATTTCAACTTTAGAAGTATCACCAATACTTTTAAAATAGTTAATAGCATCTATCCTTGTTACATTTAGTTTTGTAAAAGACATCTCCCGTTTTACTATATTTTGCATTTTTGTTTCCAAAGCTAAAATATTCTCTTCTGTTAAAGCTGTTTTTGATTCTATATAAAGACCTTTATCAATAGAATGAAGGACCCTAAAATTAATACTCGGTCCAAATAATTCACGAGAGGCAAACATTGTCAGATAAATTAAAGCATTTAAATACATTTTGTTAGCAAAAGAATTAGTCAAATCGAAAAATTCAATTTCACTATTTTTTTCTACTGTTTCAGTTAATTCCTGATATATACCATTTACTGATGCTACTAAAATTTGATATTTAAACTTATCTTGATAGGCTTTACTTATTTCTAATAAAGTTGTCCCTTTACTTACCTCGATAGTTTGTCCTAAGACATTTACCCGAATGTTCTCTATCACACAGTCACCCTCTTATTTTATTCTAAGGTAATTGTATCATAAGAGTTATAAAATTAAAACAATTCTTCTATTTAAATTTT
>JAVWCU010000002.1:49591-67193 GCA_036648855.1 Bacilli bacterium | reverse complement strand
AGTTTATTTAATATACACTATTTTGCTGTAACACTAATATTAACTTTTGCTGAAAATTTCTTATTTTGATAATCTGTTGCCAAATTACTTATCCAAAATCTAAGACGATACTTCATTTGATAATTAGGAGCATTAACATTTCGTTCAAATAAAATCTTTTCCTTTACCCCATCTACTGTTCTATCACTATATTGATTATAAGTTTTAACTATATTATTAGCTAAAGTTTCAGTAACTGCAACTTCTGTTTGCCCATGTAATTCTGTTACATAAACTTTTAAATTATTATCAGCTATTGTAGAGCCATCAAGTTTTTCTAATAAAACCTGATATTTTAAATTATTTCCCGCTGACGTAGCTAAAATTTGAAAATCAAAATATGAATCAGATATAAACTGGTTTTTACCTTCATTATCAGATATGGGAATAGCATTAACTATTCTAATAGCATTACTTGGCTTACTAGGTTCTGAAGAATTATCTGAATATGCAAAGATAATATCCCCCGTTTTAATAGTATTGTTAGAATTAATAGAACTATTAGGATCAAAATATTGACGATAAAAAGCAAATGATAAAGTTGTTAGTCCGGAAATTAAAACAAATGTTAATAGTAGAAATAAATATATTTCATTACGATTTTTCTTCTTAGTACGGTTCATTAACTGATCTTCCTCTAAATTTTTTTTACTCTTATCCTCTTCTATTCTCATCATAGACACCACCTTAATATAAATGTATCATATTTTAATGTTTTTGCCAACAAATAAAAATAAGTATTCCTATTTGGAATACTTATTTACATAAACTACAAACTATTTAGTTCCAGTATCTTTAGCACTTACATTAACTTTAATAGTGAAAACTTTTCCATTTGTAGATTCGTTCATAACTGTTGGTTGATTAGCTGAATCAGTATCAGCCATCCACATTTGTAAACGATACCAAGCAGTTACTGCTGTATCACTTGCATTTGCAGTTCCAGTGTATAATAACTTAGAAGTTCCATCTGTTGCTGCAGTAAGCTTATCAAAATAAGCTAACTTTAATTCTGTACCAGAAACAGCAGTTCCATCTGTAATTGAACTTAAACGTACTTTTACATACTTAGGATCCAACCTTTTTGCAGCTTCTATTTTACCAACATCAGACACAGCTGAAATTTCGTAAGAAATAGTTGTATTACCTTTGATAGTAGATGTAACACTAAAATCAAAAACATTACTTGCTCCAGTTAAAGCTTTTCCCTCTGCATCTGTAATAGGGACAGCATTAGTTAAATTAATACCACTTGTTTTTTCATCATACTTGAATACTAAAGTACCCGTAGTAATTGTATTTTCAGTAGTACCTTGTTGTGAGTAAGTGAAAAATGCAAATGATACACCTACCACTGCAACCACTAAGATTGCAACTCCTAATACTGACAATAAGACTTGTTTTGTTGAATTGTTGTTCATAACTTTCATATCCTCCTTATGTTATTAATCTTAACAGAGTAAATAAAAAAATGCAATACTATTTAAATATATTTAACACAATTTATTTATATTATTTACAGAAATATAAATAATATACATCAAATATAAAGATTTCAAAAAAAAAGCACTTAAAGTGCTACCATCCCCATCTAATTATTTCAAATCCTATATTATACTGTCTACCAAAAGATTCAGTAGCTCGTTCAGACTCAAATAACAAATCCATTATTTTACCTTGTATAGCACTTCCTCTATCTAAGGCAATAGCTATAATAGGTTCCTTTGAAATACTAAGATTAGAAATTTTTATAATAGAGCCACATGGAATACTAGCATCTGTTGCCACAATCCTTATTTTACCATAATCAGCATCTTGAAAATAAATATTACCGTTTTTAACATTTTGCCGTGGTGGACAACCAACTTTACCTCCACAGCCAACACAATCAGGACCATAGCCAGTAATCGTACCAATAAATTTTACTGGTTTAGATGATCCAAATAATGCAACCTCACTCATATTATTAACTAAAACAGGTCTAGTATCTTCTAAAATATTATTATACTTCTCTACAATGTGTATAGCCTCTACTGATTTAGTTCTATTTGTATTATAAGCCATAACTGTTTCATGTTTATTTCCAGATGCCATAATTATAAGCAACATAGCAAACAAAGAAATAACCAAAAAACGCATACTCATCGCCAATAAAAATTTCTTCATCTTCTCACCTCTATAGTATGAAAAAATCATATCACAACTTAATTGACAAGTCAAATAATCTCTTAGCGTTATCAGTAGTAACAAGAGCTACCTCATTAATATCTACCTTTTTGATTTCTGCTATTTTCTTTGCAATATAAGGAATATTCCAAGGACCATTTATATCACCTCTATACGGTTCAGGGCATAAATAAGGGCTATCTGTTTCTAACAAAATATTTTCTAGAGAAATATGCTCAACTACTTTCACTAAGCCACTATTTTTAAAAGTTAGAACCCCACCTATTCCAAGCAAAAAGCCTAACTTGATAAATAACTCAGCCATTTCTAGACTTTCACTAAAACAATGTATTACCCCTCTTACAGGATATTTCTTTAAAATATCATATGTATCTTGAATAGCGTCTCTCGTATGAATCACAACTACCTTATTATATTTTATAGCTAACTCTAATTGTCTTTCAAATAACCACTTCTGTTTCTCTTTGTTTTCCTTACCATAATGATAATCTAATCCTATTTCTCCTATTCCTACCACCTTTTTATTCTGTAAATTTTCTTCCAAACTAACTAAATCAGATTCCCTTATCTGATTTGCATATTCAGGATGAAATCCAATTGTTACAAAAAGGTTTTTCTTATCCTGACTAAAAACTAAAGCATTACTAATCCCCACCTGATCACAGCCACTAACTACGAGATTATTAACTCCTGCTAATTCTGATCTTTCTATTATTCTATTCCATGTAGAACAATCATTACTATCTATATGAAAATGTGTATCCGTATACATAATCCGCCGAAAACTTCGACTCCACCTACCTTTTTGTTATTAATATATCCTATTATAGCATAAAAAAAAACAAATAAATTGTTTATGATTCCCAACTAATCTGCTTTTTTTATTAGTAAATACTGGCAAAAGCCTAATACAAGAAAAATTGAATAACTAAAATCTAAAATATTCTTAGTTGTGATAGTCAAAGATGTCATAAATAATATAACTAATATAAATGCTAAACTAGTAATTATTACCTTGACATTGCATTTGAAAAATTTTTTCATTTTTCGCTCTTCCTTTCATAGTATACTTACTACCTGGAAAACTACCTCTTCACTATATCATATAGCCATACATTTTAGTTAACATTTTCATTAACAATTTTCTGCTTTACATTTTATTAGACAAAAACGTATTTATTTCCTCCATTTTTTTAATTTTATCTATTCTTTGGAATAAAGGTTCTGGATCATTAACACAATAAATCAAATCCTGTTTAAATTCCATATCTTCATCATTAGTTCCCAACTGATTTAATATTTTTATTGCTGTGTCTGGTAAATATGGTCTTAATAGTGTTGCACACACTCTTATAGTCTCAAGCAAATTATAAATAACCGTTTCTAAACGTCCTTTTTCAGTTTCATCTTTAGCTAAAATCCATGGCATTGTTTCATCAATATATTTATTACTTTTACGCAAAACCTGAAAAATCTCCTCAATTGCTGCTCCAACCTCTAATGAATCCATTTTATCATCAACTTTTTTAGCTAACTCTCCTACTTCTAATAGCAAGCTTTTATCTAAGCTAGTATATACATTAGTATTTCTAACCCTTCCTTCAAAATATTTTTGAGCCATAGAAATAGTTCTATTAACTAAATTACCTAATATATTTGCTAAATCACTATTTATTCTTTCTATAACTAAATCATAAGTAATATTCCCATCATTAGCAAAAGGCATTTCATGAAGAACATAATATCTGATTGCATCTACTCCAAAAAGTTTAACTAAATCATCTGCATATATTACATTTCCCTTACTCTTGCTCATCTTATCACTGCCAAATAACATCCATGGATGTCCAAATACTTGTTTAGGTAATTCTTCCCCTAAGGCCATCAAAATTATAGGCCAATAAATTGTATGAAACCTAATTATGTCCTTACCAATCAAATGTAAATCCGCTGGCCAATACTTCTTATACTCAAGACTACTGCCATCAACATCATATCCAATATTAGTAATATAATTAGTTAATGCATCAATCCAAACATAAACCACATGTTTTGGATCAAAATCAACAGGTATTCCCCAAGTAAACGAGGTCCTAGACACACATAAATCTTGTAATCCCGGCTTTAAAAAATTATTTATCATTTCCTTTTTACGTGATTCCGGCTGAATGAATTCTGGATGTAATTTTATATGCTCCATTAATCTATCTTGATATTTTGATAATCTAAAAAAATAAGCTTCCTCCTTTGCTTGTTTAACTGCTCTTCCACAATCAGGACACTTTCCATCAACTAATTGATTCTCAGTAAAAAAAGATTCGCAAGGAGTACAATATAAGCCCTCATATGTTCCTTTATAAATATCATCTTGCTCATATAATTTTTTAAATATCTTTTGCACTTGCTTCTCATGATTTTTATCAGTTGTTCTTATAAATCTATCATAGCTAGTATTCATAATATCCCAAATAGCTTTAATTTCCGCAGCTACCCCATCCACATATTCCTGTGGTGACACATTATTTTCCCTTGCCTTAATTTCTATTTTCTCTCCATGTTCATCTGTTCCAGTTTGAAAATAAACATCATACCCCTTAATTCTTTTATATCTAGCTATTGCATCAGCTAGTACTATCTCATATGTATTTCCTATATGAGGTTTACCCGAAGTATAAGCTATTGCCGTTGAAATATAATACTTTTCTTTCATTTGTTTTCCTCCTAATATTACCATAATTAAATATTGTTTTAGTCTTTTTCATAATTTTTCCATAAAAAAATTACTTATTCTATATAAGGACGAAACTACTCGTGGTACCACCTTACTTTATAATAAATAATCTATTATACACTCAATCCGTTAACGCCGTCATACGTTTTAACTTACATATCAGTTAAAAAGTTCAAAAGCCATATTTAATTCTAAAATACCCTTGCTCTCACCTAATCAAGGTTCTCTTTAATAAATATCAAATTAAAATTCTTTCTCACAACCATTAATATTCCTATATATTAACACATTTTATTTTATTCTTCAATATGTTTTCCTAAAAATTGTGAAATGATATTTATTATTTTTTCATCTGCCTCACTAATTCTATTATCCTGTGAGAGAATTAATACTAATCCTACAGGATCACCATTTACTATAATAGTACTAAGTGTCATTAATCCCTTTTCATATATTCCACTAGATAATTCAAGTTCTTTGACTTCCTTTAAAGTATAATTATCTCTATTTTCTATAGCCCCCTCCAAGAAAGAACTAATAGGTTTCCCCAAATACTTTTTCTTTAAAGGTCCTGCAATAGCAATGATATTATCCCTATTACTAATCATAATATTACTTTTGAGAGAACTATAAACAGCATCAACCAGCACTTTTGAGAACTCTTCCAAATCACCCATAGGGGAATACTTTTTTAATGCTACAAAATCATTTTCTACAAAAATTTCTAAGGACTCACCATCTCTTATTCTTAAATTCCTTCGAATCTCTTTAGGAACAACAATTCTACCTAATTCATCTATTCTTCTGATAACACCGGTTGTTTTCATTCTTATCCCCACTTTCTTTATATATCTAGTTTCCCAATTTTCAAAAGCATTATACATAAATTTATTTTTCTTTTACTACTACCTATATTATAAACAATTTATTACCTATTTCCTTTGGTAAATATTACCAACTAGATATAAACACTACAAAAACTAGTTAATTATTAGTTAATTAACTACAAAAAAAAAGCAACTATGCATTACTTTATTTCTGTTAAATTTTCTAAAAGATAATAATGATCATACGCAGCCTTAGCATTATTCATCAATGTTTGATTACGAACTTGAAGTTGCTCAACGGTCTTATCTATTAATCTCCGTGATACATTATCAATTAGAAAAGAAAAAATCCGTTCATAAACAAAATCCTGTTTCATAAAACTTATTTCTTCTTTATTTAATGCCTTAATGTCCATCATCAAACATGTCTCTATATACTGTTTTAATTCTACACGCAAATTATTCGAAAATTCCTCAGAAGAAGATAATATTAATTCATAATATACATCCAAAGAAGATGTAATCTCTATCTTATCAATTGTCTCTATTAAATCATGTTTCTTATTTTTAAGATATTTTTTAGTCTCATCTAAAAACCTTAAACTTAGTTTTTTCAAAATAACTTGTTGCTCTTCTAAATGTGGTACAGCATCAGCATCTATATATATATTTGAAAATTTAGGCATAGCAGCATCCATTTCTAATTTTAAAATATGGTTTAAACTCAATGTTAAAGTACTTAAATTATTACTAACATCTAGCTTTAATTTATTTTTTAAAATTTCTGAATTCTTTTCCCTAAATTGTTCTGCAATTTCCTTATCCATTGAATCACCTATTTTATTCTTATGCAGTTATCATATCAATTTTTAACAATCAAGTCAAATACTACCTATAAAGTATTAAGTAATTCAATCAAATAATATATATAATGCTTTTCCAATTTTATTGTATCTAAAATAATTTCAAAACATGGACCCTTCATAGCAAACCGAAAGTAAGGGGTTATCTTATTTGCCTGCATAAAAATCTTTTCCCCATCAATTATATTAGACCTATCTTCACTAAATACAAGAGATATAAAGTTCTTAGTTTGTTTTACTTCTATTATTTCTAGGGTTGTTGCCAATTTTTCAAACCACTCCTCATACATATAAATTATCATATTCTCAGTTAACCTACCAAATCTGTCCTCTAACTCATTTTTAATTTGCAGTAATTTAGAATAGGAATCAATTTCATTAATTTTCTTATGAATTTCTATTTTTAAATCTGTATCTTCAACATAATTATCATTAATATGTGTCTCAACATCAAAATAAGGCTTTTCAGTCATTCCGTTATCAGTAGTCTCTCCAACAGCTTCTCCTTTTAAAATAGCTACCTCATTATTTAATATTTTCAAATATAAATCAATTCCAACTGTATCAATAAAGCCGGCCTGTTCACTACCCAAAATATCTCCTGCTCCTCTTATAGATAAGTCCCTAGTTGCAATTGAAAAACCACTACCTAACTCTGTAAAAGTCTTAATTACATTCAATCTTTTCAAAGCAGTCTCTGTTAATATTCTTCCAGGATGATACATTAAATAAGCATAAGCAATCTTATTACTTCTACCTACCCTACCCCTTATTTGATAAAGCTGACTAAGACCAAACCTATCTGCATTTAAGATAATTAAAGTGTTAACATTCGGAATATCTATTCCTGTTTCTATAATTGTAGTACAAATTAATACATCATATTCATGCCGTATAAATGCTAACATTCTATCCTCTAATTCTGTTTTAGACATCTGACCATGTGCAAAAACAACTCTAGCATCCGGTACTAAATCTTTAATATATGAAACCTGCTGTTCCATATCCTCAACCTTGTTATAAAGCAAAAATGTCTGTCCATTACGAGACAATTCCTTATAAATTGCATCCCTTATTATTTGCTTATTTTCCTCAATAACATAAGTCTGAATAGGATAACGATTTACCGGGGGCGTTTCAATTAAAGAAAGACTTCTTATTCCCACCATGGACATTTGCAATGTTCTAGGAATAGGTGTCGCTGTCAAAGTCAAAACATCAATATTAGTTTTATATTTCTTTATCTTTTCCTTATGAATTACTCCAAATCTCTGCTCTTCATCAATTATTAAAAGACCTAAATCATGAAAAACCAAATCATTACTAAGTAATCTATGTGTACCAATTACCATATCAATAGTTCCGTTTTTTATGGAGTCTAATATCTTCTTAGTTTCTTTAATAGACGTAAACCTATTTAATAAAGCAATATTTACTGGAAAGTGAGAAAACCTTTCTAAAGCATTATCATAATGCTGATTAGATAAAATTGTGGTAGGACATAAGTATAAAACTTGTTTTGAATCCATTATAGCTTTAAATGCCGCCCTGAAAGCTACCTCAGTCTTACCATAACCCACATCTCCACAAAGTAACCTATCCATTGGTTTATTAGACTCCATATCCTCTTTTATCTGCTTAATTGCCGATAATTGATCCGCCGTTTCCGTATAAATAAATTCCTTTTCAAAATCCATCTGTAATTGATTATCTAAAGAAAAAGAAAAACCCTTTTTCAATTCTCTATCTGCATACAATTCTAATAATTGCTTAGCGATATCTTGAATTTTACTTCTAACCCTTAATTTTGTCTTTTGCCACTCTATTCCACCTAATTTATTTACCTTTGGGCTAACACCTTCCTTACCCGAATACTTACTAATTAAATCTATTTTCTCAACCGGAATATATAATTTATCTTTTCCCTGATACAAAAGTTCAATATAATCCTTCTTCATCCCATATTTTGTTAAAGTTTTAATTCCATTATATAAACCAATTCCATGAATATTATGAACTACATAATCACCAATTAAAAGTTTATTTAAATCCTTAATTTTAGAAGAATATTTAAAATTAGTTTGATATTTTTTATGCTTAACTGCATTTTTAAATAAGTCTTGTGAAGTTAAAAATATATAATTATTATATAAAAAACCTTTAGTCATCTCGATATTTAATATATTAATTCTATCAGTGACTATATTATTAACATCAGTTAATAAAAAAGGAATATCTATATATTTAATAAAAGTTTTAATTTGATAATCTTTTAAGCAAATAATTATTATCTTTCCCAAACTAAGATTATCCTTTAAATATTTTTGGATTAACTCTACATTATCATTAAAATTAAGCACTTCTTTAGCACCAAAATCAGTAATTTTAGTTATATTTGTATCAATCACTAAATTATCAACTGCTAAATAATAACCTACTCTTTTTGGATTAATCTTTTCAAACTCATTAAAATAGTTATCCTTAAAACTACTATCCTTTGAAGATTTATACTCAAAAACCTCATTCATAGTATTTTGATAACTAAGTTTTAACTGATTATAATCTTTATATATTACAAAAGGATTACTTAAATAATCAATAATACTAGCAACTTCTTTAGAATATTTTGGCAAAAATTTCTGTTTATAAGTTATATCTGCTTGATAATTATCTAATATAAATTCGTGATACGGAAATATACAAACACTATCTATTTTTTCCAAAGACATCTGCTTATCTTCATCAAAGTATCTAATAGATTCAATAGTATCTCCAAAAAATTCAAATCTAACTGGATGATTTTCTCCAACTGGAAAAACATCTATTACAAATCCACGCACTCCAAGTTCTCCTGTTTTAGTAACAAGTGTTTCCCTTGTATAGCCGATATTGTATAGCTTTTCCGTTAAAACCTTTGGAGATATTTCATCATTTACCCTAAAATCAAGAATATTATTTTTATAAATAACAGGGGTTGGAAGAAATCGCAAATATCCCATTAAATGAGTTACAACTATATAAGAATGACCAGAACATAAAGCATTAATAGTTTCTAATCTTGTCACCATAAGATCAGGACTAGCTGCTATAGCCTCACTAGTTAAAAAATCATCCATAGGGAAAAACAAAGCTTTATCTGTATAATTACTAATTATATCAAATAAATGATTAGCCTCAAATAATGTTGGTGTCACTATTAAAATAGAATCTCCACTATCTATAAACTGATTAACAATGGCAATACTAAAAAGTTCATCAGTCATTCCTGTGAACCCTTCATCTTTTTTTAAATAGGTTGATATTAGCTTCCTAAAGATATTCATCCTATACACCCACTTATTTTTGATTATACTTACTCATTAATTTTTCAAATGGAATTTCTAAAAAATCATCTAAAATATTTATAATTTGCCCTTCAAGACCCTCTAACACTAAAATATCCTGATTAGTGAATTTACCTAAAACATAATCCTTAGTATCCATACTAGAATTGTTTGATATTCCGAGCTTTAATCTTTTATAATCTTTAGTTCCAACACTAACTTCTATATCTTTCAAGCCATTATGTCCACCGCTAGAACCTGTTTTTTTTAAACGAAAAGAACCAAATGGTAAATCTAAATCATCACTTATTACTAATAAATTCTGTAAATCTATTTTAAAGTAATCAATAAACTGTACTACAACTTTACCAGAAAGATTCATATACAATTGAGGTTTTAATAAAATTACTTTTTCACCATTATATGTAAACTCACTATACAATCCATCAAACTTCTTTTTAGTTATCTGGATTTGATGCTTTTTAGCATAGGCATCTATAAATCTAAAACCCATGTTGTGTCTAGTATTACTATACTCACTACCAGGATTCCCCAATCCAACAATTAAATACATTATATCACTTCCCCATATGGTATTCTTTATACACAATAGCTTTTGGTATATTGCGTTCTTTAGAAACAAGTTTAATAGCATCCATTTCACTTATTCCATCAGCTGAATCTATATATAGTTTAACATGTTCAGCTAATGTCAAGCTAGAAAAATCTTCCTGATTAGTATTACCTTCAACAATAAGAACTATTTCACCCTTAATTCCAGTATCTATTTCATTTTTAACCTCTAGTATAGTTCCTCTATAAACTTCTTCATATATTTTAGATATTTCTCTACAAAGAGCAATTTTACGATTACCCAGAATCTTTAAAATCGAATCTAAGGTATCTATAATCCTGTGTGGAGCTTCATAAAAAATCAGTGTATAAGAATAACGTTTAAAACTTTCTAATTCTTTCTCTCTCTTCCCTACTTTTGCATTTAAAAAGCCATAAAATAAAAATGGAGAAGGATTCACTCCAGACATAATTAATGCTGGAATTAGTGCCGTAGGACCAGGCAATCCTATTACTCCATAACCATTTTTTATAACTTCCTCCACAATTTTATACCCTGGATCACTAATTATAGGAGTTCCCCTGTCTGTTACTAAACCTATATTTTTACCCTCGTTTAAATATTGAATAACTAGTTTTTTTATATTTTCTTCATTATGATCATGACAACTTATTAACTTTTTTTTAATATTTAAACTTCTAAGCAACTGCTCAGATACCCTTGTATCTTCACAAAGAAGTATATCTACCATTTCTAAAGTTTTAATAGCTCTTAAAGTAATGTCCTCCATATTGCCAATAGGAGTAGGAATTAAATACAACTTATTTACATCACTGCGATAACTTTTTTGACTCATATTCTCTACCTCCAATCTCTTTAAATATTATTATAACTAATCTACAAATATTTTTTCTATTTCTTCTCTATAACTACCATCATTATTATGAATATAAAGTGGTGGTAATAAAGTTAAACCTGTCTTTCCATTTTTTGTTACTTCAATTAAAAACATATTAGATGACTCTTTTTCCTTAGGAAAAATAAATTGAATTCTCTTTGGTTCTAATTTATATTTATGTAATAAATCTATAACTTCTATAAAACGATCGGTTCTATGTACCATTGCAAACACACCATTTGTTTTTAATAAAAATCTAACTGTTGAAATAATTTGTTCCAATGTTATCTCTACTTCATGTCTAGCAATAGTTTTATGTATATCCTCATTTATAATAGCATTCTGCTTTACCTTAAAATAAGGGGGATTCATCGTAATAATATCAAAAGTCTCTGCAGAATAAGTACTACAAATATCTTTTATGTTAATACAGTCTATATTAATTTGACTTTCTAAATGATTTTTAGCAACCGATTTCCTAGCTAATTCACATACATCAGGTTGTAGTTCTATACCAACTATAGGTTTATCAGTCCTAGTGGATAAAATAAGAGGAATAGGGGCATTACCTGTCCCCAAGTCTAGTATTTTGGAAATTCTCTTATTTATTGTTACAAATCTAGCAAGTAAAACAGAGTCTAAAGAAAAAGTAAACCACTCAGTATTTTGATATATTACTCTATCCTTATATCCAACCAAACTATGTAATACTTCCATTATTTACCTCTGACAAACTATATTTACCATATTTTCTATCTTTCAGTTCAACTGTTACTAGCTTTTTAAATATATCTATACCCACTACTTTTCCATGGCCATCTGGGGTATCAATAAAAGATCCTAGCTGTGGCATTTCTCTTTTTAATTCAGTATATATTTCATCTTCATAATTTAGACAACACAATAATCTACCACATACACCGTTTATCTTTGTTGGATTCAATGCAATATATTGATTTTTAGCCATATTAATTGAAACACTAGCAAAATCTGATAAGAAACTATTACAACATAAAAATCTTCCACATGGACCTAGTCCACCTACTTCTTTTGCCTTATCCCTAACCCCAATTTGTCTTAATTCAATTCTAGTATGATATAATTGAGCTAATTTTTTAGCTAATTCCCTAAAATCAACCCTTGACTCTGCAACAAAATTAAATAAAAGCTGATTACGATCAAAAGTATAACTTGCATCCAAAATATTCATTTTTAAATTTAAAGTATTAACAATTTCCCTAGACTCTAAATACGCTTTGTTAGCGTCTGCTAAGTTTTTTTGATGCTTCTTCTCGTCTTCCACTGTAACTACTCTAATTACTGGCTTTAATTCAACTCCTATACTACTCTCATCCATTTCTACAGAGGGAATTATAACACTTGCATATTGCAAGCCCTTTTCTGTTTCAACAATTATTGAAGTATTTGCTTTTATCTCTAATCCGTTATCAATAAAATAATATATTCTCCCATTTGTTTTAAAATTCGCTCCAATTACACGCATTATTTCACACCCCCATTTAAATCAATAATAAGCTTGTCCAATAATAAAGCCTGATTACTATTAAATTGAACTTTTTCTGGCAAGTCATAAATTAAACCTATTTTCCGTGCTAAACTCTCTAAACTGTTTTTTTCTGATAAACCTATCATATCATTATGATACCTATTAAAACAAGTATGTATAGAGTTTCTCTTTAAAATAATATCTAATAAGGTTTCATAAAATTGTCCAAAATATGGAATAATTTCTACTAGTTGCTCTTTTGTTTGAATGACACTATTTAATAATTCATTTTCATGGGCAATAGCTTTAACTCCATTTAATTCTACATAGCTTAAAAATTTATAGGTAATATCAACATATAAATCGTTTTGAGGCAAAAGATTACCTTCCTTATTTTCAAGTTGATATACTTGGCACCTAGAAATTATTGTATCAATTACGTTATATCTATTATCTGATAATAAAATAGCAATAATATTTTCTTCTGGTTCTTCAAGAAACTTTAATAAGGAATTTGCTGCAGCCCCCGTCAACTTATCAGCTTCCTTAATAATATAAACTCTATACCCATTTATTAATGATTTAGTATTAAATTCACTTTGTAGTTGCGTTAATTGTTCTTTTTTTATCCAGTTGCCATCAGGCTCAATAATTTTAAAATCTAAACAATTATTGTAATCAATCAATCTACATAATTCACATAAACCACACTTATCACTATTAGTAAAATTATGTTTACATAATAAAAATTTAGCAAATGATATTGCTAACTGATTACTCTCTTTAAAGCCATTAGTTTCTATAAAATAAGCATGTGATATTTTCTTGTTATTAATTACAGAAGCAGTAATAATATCATAAAAACTCTTTTGACTATCCTTATATTGTTCAAACATTTACATCACCTCAAAATACAATAACAAATAATAAAATTAAAGCAAATAAAGCAGGCAATCCTAGAAAACTAACTAATGATACCGTAAAAACATTTATAGGAATAACTAAATCAAATGATATTGCTAGCAAATTATAGCCATATAAAACAAATGCCCCAAAAACTATTTTTTTTAAGCACTTATATATCCACTTAAACATATGTCACCTCTTAATTTAACATTATGAGAGGACATGTAATTTATTCTATATTCTTACGATCATTAAAAGCTCTTTCAAGTGTTAAAGCATCAATATATTCTATATCTGCTCCCATTGGTATTCCACTTGCTATTTTAGAAATAGTCAAATTAAGACCATCTAGAACTTTTTTTATATAAAGAGCAGTTGTCTCTCCTTCAATACTAGACCTAAAAGCTAGTATTATTTCCTTAAATTTTCCTGTTTTAATACGACTAATTAACTTATCAAGTCCTATATCTTCAGGATTAATACCATCAATCGGGGAGATCAAACCATTTATAACATGATAAACTCCTTCAAATGTTCCTAGTTTTTCAAAAAGAAATACACTTTTTGGATCCTCAACTACACATAAAGTCTCATGATTTCTTAATTCATTAGTACATAAATCACATATTGGCTTTTCTGTCATATTATTACAATTTGGACATTGATGAATCTTAGATTTAACCTCACCTATGCTAGCAGAAAACAATTCAGCTTTTTCTGTTGATAAATTTAGGACAGCAAAAGCCAGCCTTTCAGCAGTCTTTTCTCCTATACCAGGCAAGTATCTAAAACTCTCTATTAAGTTTGTCAAACTCTCTGGATACATTACTAACACCTAAAACAAACCAGGGATATTACTAAATTTTCCCATTTTAGTTTCCGTCGTTTCTTCAACCTTTCTTAATGCTGCATTAATAGCCACCACTAATATATCCTCTAGTACTTCCAAATCATCTATATCTAATTTAACATTACGATCTATTGCTATAGAAAGCACTTCCTTTTTCCCGTTAACAACCACTTTTACAAAAGAATTTTCTCCAGTAAATTCCATCTTATCAATTTCATTTTTTGTGTTCATCATATCCTTCTGCAAAGTCTGAGCCTGTTTCATTAAAGCCTGCATATTCATTGTTTATTCCTTCTTTCATTCCTCTATTTTAACAACTTTGTTACCAAATAATTGAATAGTAGACTTTGTAAGCTCTGATAGCTCATTAAGCCCCCCATTTACCGACTGTTTATTACTATTATCAGCACTATATTTTGAAATATAATTAATACTAGTATTATCTTCATTAACATATTCATAAATTATATTATTTTTTTTATTGCTAATATACTTCTTTTTTTCTATTAACCATTGTTCAGTAGTTAATAATACAACTTTATAATTAATATTTGCTATTTTATTAATAAATTTTTCTATATCTTCTAACATACTATTTCCTCTTTCTATCAAAGAAGCATACTCAAAAGTTATAATTAAGTTATTTTTACTTGCCGCTGCTGGTGTACCATCAGTAAGAAAACAAGCAATCACACCTACATCACAATCAATAGTATAATTAGAAATAGTTTTCCATTGTTTTTTTATAAAATTCAAGTCTTCTCTAGTAGCTAAAGCAAATGTATTAGAAATACGTAAATCTTGCCTTTTCTCAAAACCAATATTTTCTTTTTCTTCTTTTATACTGGTTTTTTGTAAATTAGTATTAAGATTATCTTCATTTACGTTTGTTTTATTATCGAACTTTTGTTCAACTTTTATTTCCCGGGAAATAATTTTCTCATCATAATGTGCTTTTTCACTTGAACTACTCATAAAGCTAAGTAATTCTATTTCTAATAACACTCTTTTATTATTAGAATTTTTTAATTCGGATAAAGTATGATTTAGAGCTAAAGCAAATTTGTTTATCCAACTACTATCTATATTATCATCATGTTGAGTATATTTTTCCACTAATTGATTTCTTAGTTCTAAAATTAACTCCTCCGTAAAAAATATAAAATCTTTCCCATTATCATATAAATAAGCTATCTTATTAAGAATAAATAGCACATCATTAGACTTAACCTTTTCAATAAATAAAATTATTTCCGTCTGTGAAATCAAGCCATTTATTTCTCTCATATTTTCAAGTGTAATTCTATCAGAAGTATAGGAAGTTAATTTATCTAACAAACCCACTGCATCTCTCATTCCACCATCTGCAAATTTGGCAATTTCTTCCAATACTTCACTATCAATTGATATGTTTTCATTTTTTACAATTAACTTTAATCTTTCAACAATATCTTGGACCTTAATTCGTTTTAAATTGAAACACTGACAGCGAGAAACAATAGTTACTGGGACTTTATTAAGATCTGTAGTTGCTAAAATAAAGATAACATGTGAAGGCGGTTCCTCCAAAGTCTTTAGTAAAGCATTAAAAGCTCCAGTAGAAAGCATATGGACCTCATCTATGATATAAACCTTATAATTCAATGCCGTTGGTACCAAGTTTATTTTATTTTTTAATTCTCTTATCTCATCGACTCCATTATTTGAAGCAGCATCTATTTCAATTATATCTGTACACTCTCTTTTTGCAGACTCTAAACAATTAGAACAAACTTGGCAAGGATTTCCATCATTTAAATTTAAACAATTAACAGCCTTTGCCAATATTTTTGCTAAAGTTGTCTTTCCAATACCCCTAGGTCCAGAAAACAAATATGCATGAGATACCCTATTAGTAACCAAAGCATTTTTCAGTGTCTTATTTGCAATATCTTGTCCTACAACCTCATCAAATATACAAGGACGATACTTTCTATATAATGCTTGATATGCCATATAATCACCTCCAAAACTACTACTATAGTATAACATATAATATTAAAAAAATTAATGCTAATCTCTCCTGCTTTTGAAAAATTCAGTTATTATATTGTTACAGTCTTCCTTCAAAATTCCCCCAGTCATATTGACAATACAATTTGAATCCTTATTTGTAAATATTTTATTCACTATATTACTTTCTTCATTATTATAGCTACTAGTTCCATAATATACATGTCTAATTCGAGCCTGCTTGATAGCACTAGCACACATAGGACAAGGCTTAAGAGTAATATATATATCACAGTCTACAAGTCGCCAATTAGCGATTTTTCTAGAAGCTTTTTCAATTGCAATAAGTTCTGCATGTTTAGTAACAACATTTTTGGTTTCTTTCATATTATAAGCCCTAGAAATAATCTTACCATTCCTAACTATGACAGCACCAACAGGGACTTCATTTTTTAATAAAGCTTTATATGCTTGTAATAAAGCTAATTTCATCCATTTTACATTTATATTCAAAGTTATCACCTCATAAAAAAGATGCACATGAATAAAATCTATTAAAGCTGCTATCTTCCGATTCTGACTTAGTTTTAGCATATTCATTGCATCCTATATATAATAATACATTTCATGGCAAACATGCAACATTTTTTACTGTAATTTACTATATTATAAACTTTATCAATGTTTCACGTGAAACATTGACTGTTTTTTTATATATTAATTTTTGAAAAATAGTTTTTGCCTAATTAACCTACCACATCTCTATTAATTATCCACAACTTAATAAATAACTGGTTCTACTATGCATAAGAAACAAAACAATAGACTCCAACTTTAATATCTCATACAATGTTTCACGTGAAACATTGGTTATTTTCTTGTACATTATTTCCCGGGAAATAATT
>JAVWCU010000002.1:41338-49491 GCA_036648855.1 Bacilli bacterium | reverse complement strand
TGTTTCACGTGAAACATTGGTTATTTTCTTGTACATTATTTCCCGGGAAATAATTCTAACCTAATTAGTCTATATTATTTCTATTAATTATGCACAACTTAATAAATAACCAGTTCTACTACGTATAAAAAACAAAACAATAGATTCCAATTTTAATATCTCATACAATGTTTCACGTGAAACATTGGTTATTTTCTTGTAAATTATTTCCCGGGAAATAATTTCAGCTTAACTAACATATTATTTCTATTAATTATGCGCAAAATACTAGTAACTACCCTAACACGAATGATAAATGGCGTAAAAGATTAAAATTTAATCTCTCTCCAATGTTTCACGTGAAACATTGGTAAAATAAAAAAAGAGCTTTACTCTTCTTCTATATTTATTTGTTCATCAAGTATGATCTTATCTGTACTCTCATCTAAACTAATAATTTCACTACCGGCATCATCTAAATCATCTGTTTCTTCTTCGTGTGCGATTGTTGCAACCGTAGCTACCTTCTGATTATCCTTCAAATTTATTAGTCTTACTCCTTGAGTAGCTCTTTTTAATGTAGAAATTTGATTCATTGGCATTCTCATTACAATTCCACTATCTGTAATAATCATCAAATCCTCATCACCTGTAACCGCTTTTAATGATATCATATTACCATTTTTATCAGTTATATTTAAAGCCTTAACTCCCTTACTTCCTCTATGAGTAAGTCTATACTCATCAATTGGAGTTTTCTTTCCATAACCATTTTCAGTTACAATAAGCACTTGAATATCTTTATCCACAACTTCAGCGCCTACTACTATTGCTTCTCCTAAATCCATTCCTCGAACACCAGAAGTACTTCTACCCATTGACCTTATTTCTGTTTCAACAAAATGAACCATTCTTCCATTGCTACCACCAATAATTATCTCATTACTTCCAGTAGTCTTACGTACAGAAATTAATTCATCATTATCCTTTAATAAGATAGCAATTTTACCACTTGAACGAATACTGTCAAATTCAGATAATTCAGTACGCTTTACTAATCCTCTCTTGGTAGCAAACATTAAGTACTTATTCTCCTCATTTTCCGCAAAAACAGTTATAACAGAATTAATATATTCCTCTTTCTCCAAAGGCAACAAGTTCACAATTGGCAATCCTTTAGACTGTCTGCTAAACTCAGGAATTTCATAACCCTTCATCCTATATACCTTTCCCCTATTAGAAAAGAATAAGATATAATCATGAGTATTCATAGATAACATTCGCTCCGCAAAATCAGATTCATTTGTTGTCATACCTTTTATTCCAACTCCGCCTCTATTTTGAGTACGATAAGTATCTACTGGTAATCTTTTTATATAACCTTTATTTGTTAAAGTTATAATAATCTGCTCCTGTGGTATTAATGACTCATCTTCAATATATTCAATAGCGCTCATATCAATTGAACTTCTTCTCTCATCTCCGAATTTATCTCTTATTTCAAGCATTTCCGTTTTAATTATTTCTAAAACCTTTGAACTATCACCTAAAATAACTCTATAACCTTCAATGGCCTTCATTAATTCCTCTAATTCAGCCTCAATTTTACCACGTTCTAATCCAGTTAATCTTCTTAGTTTCATCTCTAATATAGCTTGTCCTTGAGCTTCTGACAAATTATATGTAGACATTAATCCCTTTAAGGCTTCATCATCACTAGCTGATGCTCTAATTAACTTAATAATTGCATCAATATGATCTAAAGCTATTTTTAAACCTTCTAATATATGAGCTCTCTTTTCTGCTTTATCCAAATCAAATTGAGTTCTTCTAATAATAATTGTCTTTTGAAAATCTAAATATTTTTCTAAAATTTGATTTAATGTTAGTACCCTTGGCTTTCCATCATCTAGTGCTAACAAATTTATCCCAAAAGAGCCTTGCAATTGTGAATATTTATATAAATTATTCAATACCACATTAGCATTTGCTTCTCTTTTTAACTCAATTACAATTCTCAATCCTTTTAAATCTGTTTCATCTCTTATATCAGATATCCCATCAATTATTTTATTTCTAACTAACTCAGCAATTTTCTGAATTAATACTGATTTATTAACTTGATAAGGTATTTCTGTTACTACAATTCTTTGATGATTATTATGTTCTTCTATACTAGCTCTTGATCTAATTACTATTGTTCCTTTTCCCGTTTCATAGGCTTTCTTTATTCCACTATTACCTAATATTACGCCACCTGTTGGAAAATCCGGCCCTTTAATATGTTGCATTAATTCCATTGTAGTAATATCTGGATTATCTATTTTAGCAACACAACCATTAATAACTTCTCTTAAGTTATGAGGTGGAATATTAGTTGCCATACCAACAGCAATACCCATAGTTCCATTGACTAAAATATTAGGAAATCTACTTGGTAAAACTGTAGGTTCTTGATGTAATCCATCAAAGTTATCAATAAAATCAACAGTATTTTTATTAATATCTCTAAGCAATTCCTGTGAAACTTTTGAAAGCCTAGCCTCTGTATAACGATATGCTGCAGCTCCATAACCATCGATTGAACCAAAGTTACCATGCCCATCTACTAACATATAACGATAGTTAAAATCTTGTGCCATACGTACCATTGCATCATATACAGATGTATCTCCATGTGGATGATAACGTCCTAAAACATCTCCTACTGTAGTAGCACTCTTACGATACTGCTTCTCTGGCATCAATCCATCTTCAAACATAGTAAATAAGATACGCCTATGAACAGGCTTTAAACCATCTCTTACATCCGGCAAAGCCCGCGCTACTATTACACTCATTGAATAATCTAGAAAGGAAGAACGCATTTGTTCTGCAATATTTACATCTATTAACTTATGATCTGTTTGAATATCCATTATCTTACCCCCCTAAACATCTAAATTCTGGACATATCCAGCATTTTCTTCAATAAATTTTTTCCTTGGTTCAACATCTTCACCCATTAAAATTTGAAATGTTTCATCAGCATATATAACATCTTCCAAATTAACTCTAATTAAACTACGGTAATTTGAATCCATTGTTGTATCACATAACTCTTGAGGATCCATTTCACCTAATCCTTTATTCCTAGAAATTTCTTTTTTAGAATTATCTGGTAAAGTTGCAACATATTCATTTAATTCTTTTTCATCTAATACATACCTAACTGTTTTACCAGACACTACTTTAAATAATGGCGGTTGTGCAATATAAATATGCCCATGTTCAATTAAAGGTCTGAAAAACCTGTAAAAAAACGTTAATAATAATGTAGCAATATGTGCCCCGTCTACATCGGCATCTGCCATAATTATTATTTTATGATATCTAAGCTTTTCAATATTAAATTCATCGCCTATTCCAGTTCCCATAGCAGTAATTAAAGATCTTATTTCTTCATTTCCCAATATTCGATCTAATCTAGCTTTCTCAACATTTAGTATTTTACCACGAAGAGGAATAATAGCTTGTGTTTTTGAATTTCTTCCAGAAACAGCAGAACCACCTGCTGAATCTCCTTCGACAATAAATAACTCACACAATGTAGCATCTTTACTAGAGCAATCAGTTAATTTTCCAGGTAAAGAAGATATTTCTAAAGCACTCTTTCTTCTTGTCAACTCTCTAGCTCTCTTAGCCGCTACTCTAGCCCTTGTTGCTGTAATTGACTTTTCTACTATTACTTTAGCCTGATCAGGATTTTCTAATAAAAATCTTTCAAAACTTTCCGCAAATATACGATTAGCAATAGCTCTAACTTCTGCATTACCTAATTTAGTCTTTGTTTGTCCTTCAAATTGAGGGTTAGGATGCTTACAAGAAATAATCATTGTTATTCCTTCTCTAACATCTTCTCCTGTTAAAGGTTCCTCATTTTCTTTTAATATTTTATGACTTACCGCATATTTATTCATAATTCTAGTTAAAGCCATTCTTACTCCATCTTCATGAGTTCCACCTTCAGGAGTTGTAATATTATTTACAAAAGAATAAACACAAGAATTATAAGTTTCATTATATTGAAGAGCTACCTCCAAAGAAATATCTGACTCTTTACCATTTATATCAATAATCGTAGGATGTATTGCCACCTTGTTCTTATTCAACATTTGAACATATTCACTGATACCACCTTGATATAAAAACTCATCTTTTTTATTATCTTCCCTATCATCAGTTAAAATAATTCTAAGACCTCTATTTAAAAACGCTAACTCTCTTAACCTATTTTTTAATAATTCATAATTAAAAATAGTTGTTTCTACAAAAATTGAAGGATCAGGCTTGAATGTTACTGTTGTTCCTGTTCTATCTTCAGAGCAATGATCAATTATAGTTAAAGGAGCTTCTGGATGCCCTCCATTTACATATTTCTGATAATAAACATTTCCTTGTTTATAAACATGAATTTCCATCCATTCAGATAAAGCATTAACTACACTTCCACCTACTCCATGTAGCCCTCCTGATACTTTATAACCGCCTCCACCAAATTTTCCTCCAGCATGTAATACCGTATAAACTGTTTCTACCGTTGATTTACCAGTCTTAGGGTGAATTTCTACAGGTATTCCTCTACCATCATCTTTAACAGTGATTGTATTTCCAGCATTAATTGTTACTTCAATATCATCTGCATATCCAGCCATTGCTTCATCAATAGCATTATCTACTATTTCCCAAACTAAATGATGTAATCCTCTTTCACTTGTAGTTCCTATATACATCCCTGGTCTTTTTCTAACCGCTTCTAACCCCTCTAATACCTGAATTGATGAAGAATTATAAGTATTTTTTGTATCATGTAATCTTTCTTCCATTTAATTTACCACCTTTTCTATTACTGTTCCATTATCTACAATGAAAATCTTAGCTTGACTTAAAGTCTTTTTTTGAATATTTCCTAAATCAGTTGTCGTGATTATAGTTTGTACATCATTTTCTATATATTTTAAGAGTTTGTTTTTCTTTTCAAAGTCGATTTCACTAAGAATATCATCTAATAAAAGAATTGGATTAGTCTTTGTATCTTCTTTAAATATATCTATTTCGGCTAATTTAAAAGAAATAACTGCCAACCTTTGCTGACCTTGAGACCCATAATATTTTAAATTATTTTCATCTAAAAAAAATAAAAAATCATCCCTATGTGGTCCAAATAATGTTGTTCCTTGTATTATTTCTCTTTTTCTATTTTCTCTCAATTTTTTATAAAATTTTGTTTTTATTTCCTCTTCACTAAAATCAACTAAATCTATATTACTATCATATTTAATATATAAATTTGAAATACCTGTGATAGTTTTAAATATATTTGCAATTTTAGTATTAATTCTTGTTAAAAATTTACTTCTAAACTGATAAATACTAATAGCTCTACTTACTAATTTTTCATCCAAAATATCTAAATAACTTTCATCCCCTAAATGATTCACATACAAAATTTTTAAATATTCATTTCTATTTTTTAAAATTTTATTATATTCATTATAATATTGAATATATAATTGAGATATTTGACTTATTTCTATATTTAAAAGACTTCTTCTAATTTGAGGAGAACCTTTTATTATATCTAAATCATCAGGTGAAAAAATTATAACATTTAAATTAGTAATATAATTAGATATTTTTCTAATCTCATTATTATTAAGAAAAACTTTCTTTCCTGTTTTATTAAAAACTATTTTCAAATCTTTAATTATCTTTCCTGCTTTAACAGTTCCTACAACTTGTGCCTGATCCTCCCCCATCTTTATATAATTGTCTTCTAAGGCTAACCTATGTGATTTGGTAATGGCTAAAATATAAATACTCTCTAAGATATTAGTTTTCCCTTGAGCATTTTTTCCTATAAAAATATTAATATAGGGATTTAATTTGATATTCAATTTATGATAATTTCTAAAATTAATCAAATTTAATTTAGTTAATATCATATACGCTACAAAAAATGCTCATAAAATCACCTATACCCTATTCCCAATACCCCATACATACAACTACATTATATCATGTATATATACTTAAAACAATAAAAAACACCCTTTTTAGCCGTTTTAATGATTTTTTCTATAATTTAAAATAGATTCAAGACGAGTTGATCTTAATAATTGATTATTTATAGATGCCGAAGAAATATTTGTCACTATTTTTTTACCATTTCTAAATACAATATTAGTTTTATTCATATTTATATAAACATCTTTAAAATTATTTAATGAAATCCATGTACATGTATTAATTAGTGGAGATTCTATTGGAAAAAATATCATTTTTGTACTTTCTTCGACTATTACTGGTATCTTATATTTAATTCCAAGTATTTTTCTAGTTCCCTTGACTCTACCATCATAAGAACTTCCAAAATATTGACAACTATCATCCATTACCTCATAAGCTGGCTTATCAATAATATATTCCCTATTCCCTTCTAATATTTTACATCTGTTTTCTGATATACCTATTACCGCTAAAGTTTCCTGGTTTAATTCATAACTGTCCATTTTCTTTTTCCCCCTTGCAAATTGCACATTTGCATTACAACTGTACTATAAATTTTTGTCGAATAAGCTCTTATTATGTCGAATAAGGAAAATAATTGTATACAAAAAAAACAGTATTTTAACTGTTTTAATTAAATAAATATTTAAAATAATTAATATGTTCTAATTGGTAAAACAAGCTGAGTTAATGAACTATCATCTGGTGTTTTTAAAATAATAGGTTTTATTTCTCCTACAAAAGAAATATCAACTTTTTCTGTGGAAAAAGATTTTAATGCCTCCATCATATATTTAGCAACAAAAGAAATCTTAATATTCTCCTCGTTATCCTTGATAATTTGCATTTTTTCCTCAACTCTACCTAACTCTGCTGAATTAGATTTAATTACTAATTTATTTTGACTAGTTTCTAGAGTTACAATATTTTTTTCTTTATCACTAGTTAATATACTAGCTCGATCAATAACATTATATAATTCAGTAATAGTTGTAGTAATAGTAACTAAAGACTCTGTAGGTAGTAAATTTGAAGTATTTGGATAAGTACCATTAATTAATCTTGATTGAAATAATAAATTATCTACTTTAAAAAGAATTTTATTATTAAATATATGTAATTCTATATTATTATCACTATCATTAAAGATTTTTGTAAATTCAATTAAATTTTTACTAGGAATTACAATATTATAATTTTCATCAACAACTTTATCTAATTTAATAATTTTTCTAGACAAACGATAAGAGTCTGTTGAATTACATTCTAACATATCACCAGAAAGTTTAAAATTTATTCCTGTTAAAACAGGTCTTGATTCATCGTTTGAAGATGCAAAAGCAGTTTGATTAACAATATTTTTAAAATTCTGTTTAGAAATTAATACTGGGTTTTTACTAGTTTCTAAAGTAATATTTGGATATTCTGCTTTATTAATACCATTTAAATTAAATTCACTATTCTCAGTATAAATTAATATTTTCAATTCATCAATAACTTCAATATTTATATATTCATCTGGTAATTTACGAACAATATCTAATACATACTTTCCTTGAATAATAATACTACCTTCTTGTTCTATTATCATATTCTCTGTTGCCTTAATATAAGTCTGAATTGTTATATCATTATCAGATGCTGTTAATGTTAATCCATCCTTAGATAATTCAAATTTAATTCCAGATAAAACAGGAACTAAATTTTTAGTAGAAATAGCTTTTGCTACCTTATTTAAACCATCTGCTAATATATCTTTTTTAATTTTTAATTTCATAAATACTTCCTTCTTTCTTAAAGCTTTTATTATTATTACAGTGGAAACTGTTTATAACCTTAAATGTGCTTGTAATATATCTAATTTTTATAAATATAGTTGTGGATAAAAAGTTTAATTTAATTAATTATACACAGATTTCTATTTATTGCATTTCTTTAGTTATTTTTTTTATGATTAAATCTAGTTCTTTATTAGTCTTCATTTCCTTTTCTATTTTATCACAAGAATGAATAACTGTAGAGTGATCTTTACCACCAAATTCTGTTCCGATTTTTGGAAATGATTCACCTGTTATTTGTCTAGTTAAATACATTGCCACTTGTCGAGGAAAGGCTAAATTAGCACT
>JAVWCU010000002.1:2330-41328 GCA_036648855.1 Bacilli bacterium | reverse complement strand
ACTTCTTTTTTTACTCTTCATATCTTCAACAGAAATCTTAAAAAACTCTGCGACTAGTTTTTGAATTTTGTGAATATCATTTTTATCACTAATTCCACTACTAATATAGTCCTTTAGTGATTCTATTGCAAGGTCTAGTGTTATTTCTATACCACCCATAAAAGTAGAATAAGCAAGTAATCGATTAACTGAACCTTCTAATTGCCTAACATCACTCCCCATATTTGAAGCAATATACTCAATAACATCATCAGGAATTTGTTTATCTATAGCTCCCCCTAAAATCTTTTTCTTTAAAATTGCAATTCTTAGTTCAAAATCCGGAGGAAAAATATCAACAGTTAATCCCCAACAAAATCTTGTTCTAAGTCTATCCTCTAATAGCTTTAAATCATTAGGAGATCTATCTGAGGAAATAATAATTTGTTTATTATCACTATATAAGGTATTAAAGGTATTAAAGAACTCATGTTGAGTTTGGGTAGCTCCTCCTAAAAATTGAATATCATCTATCATCAGTACATCGACATTTCTATATTTATTCTTAAAAAATTCTACATAATTGAAATTAGTGCCAAATTCATCTTTCTTATTAATCCCTAAGAAATCAGTAATAAATTGTTCACTAGTAACATATAATACTTTCTTATTAGAATTTTGGACAATATAATTTCCAATTGCATGCATTAAATGAGTTTTTCCTAATCCACTATTTCCATATATAAATAATGGATTATACATTTTACCCGGATTTTCAGCAACTGATAGAGCAGCAGCGTGAGCAAACTTATTACTATTACCTACAATAAAAGTTTCAAAGTTATAATTAATATTTAAATTAGAATTTATGGGGTTATTAAAAGGTACCCCAATCTCTACATCTTTTTTTAACTGTAGTTGTTGCTCATTTTCTCCAATTTCTTCTTTTAAAATAAACTCAAATTCAAAATTAGAACCAGAGATACGATTAAATGTCTCAGTAATTAAATTTCTATAATTATCAGATAAGTGTTTTTTATGTATAGGCATAGGAACAATAACTCGGGCTTTTCCATTATTTAGTTCATATAAATCAGTATCTTGAAACCAAGTTTCATAGGATAAAGATGTCACTTCTGACTTAATTTCATCTAAAAAATTCTTCCATAAAATTTTCACATTCATTATATCACTTCCCCACTGAATATAAGTTGAATTTCTTGACAATTATTGTAACTTAGTTTGTTGAAAAAAGAAAGCATAAAAAACAGATAAATATTATTAACAACTAATGCACAGGTTATTCACAGTTTTATCCACTTCTAAAATCTATACTATATATAAGAACATCATATTTATCCACAGAATATGTAATTTTACAATTAACAAGCCACGTATATTTTTAAACAACCATGTTTATAAAGTGGAAAAAGTTTTAATAAATAAAATAATAACTTTTGATTGACAAAAACTACTTTATTCGTTTATAATAATGTGGATTCATGTCTGGAGGTGGAAATAATGAAGAGAACATATCAACCAAATAATAGAAAAAAGGCAAAAAAGCATGGTTTCTTTGCTAGAATGAAAGCAAATATACTTAATAGACGTAGAGCTAAAGGACGTAAGCAATTAGCAAAATAATTCCACTGGATCTTATCAGTGGTTTTTTACTATGAAAATAGGTAGGAGTAATATAATGAAAAAAATGAATATTGTTCAAAAAAATAAAGATTTTAGCAAGATAATTGAAAATAATACCTATTTTAAAGATAAAAATCTAGTAATTTATTTTTATTTTAATAAACTTGAACATAATCGTTTTGGAATATCCGTTGGAACAAAAATAGGAAATGCAATAATTAGAAATAAATATAAGAGAAAGTTAAGAAATATTGTAGATAATAATAAAAAACTATATTCAAAAGGAATAGATTATATTATAATATTAAGAAAGAACAGTTTAAATTTAACATTTGAAGAAATAGAGATAAGTTTTATTAATCTAATAAATAAAATAAATAGTAAAATTTCTGAAGGAGCAAAGAATGAAAAAGAATAAGTCAAAATTGATAGTTTTGTTATTAATAGTAACATTATTAACAGGCTGTACTAAAACCTTAAAAGGTTCAGATAAAAAAGTAGTTACTAATCCAGAAACCGGTCAAAGCTTAACAGAAAATATTCTTTGTCGTCCAATTGATGAAAAGACGATGGAATTATATAAAAATAACGGAGTGGATATTTCAAAAGTACCAACCTGTGATAATTTTACTCCAACTTCTGGAGGATATGAAGGATTATGGGCAAATATTTTTGTTAAGCCCTTAGCTTTTCTAATATTGTGGATTAGTAAATTTGTGGGAAGTGCAGCTCTATCATTAATTATCACTACATTGCTTATTCGTTTAGTTGCTTATCCTCTAACAAATAAAACAGCAATGCAATCTGAATTAATCAAAAAAGCTCAACCGGATTTAGATCGTTTGGAGAAAAAGTATAAAGACAAAACAGATCAAGATTCTTTAATGAAAAAAAGCCAAGAAATGACTATGATATATAAAAAGAATAATATTAACCCGTTATCGGGGTGTTTATTCGGATTAATTCAGCTTCCATTATTTTTCGCTTTTTTGGAAGCAATTAACCGTATTCCAGCAGTATTTGAAGAAAACTTTCTAACTCTTCAAATGGGAACAACCCCTTGGATTGGGATTTTTACAAGAGGAAATTGGTTTTATTTAATACTTGTAGTATTAATAGGAATTACCACATATTTTTCAATGAATTTAAATAAAACTGCTACCACCAATGAAAATGACCCTATGAAAAGCATGTCAAATATAATGACTATTATGATTCTAATTATGTCGTTTTTCATGCCAGCAGCCTTAGGAATATATTGGATTGCTTCAAATGCTTTTACTATTATTCAAAATTTAATTGTAAAAAGGAGTAAAAAGCTAAATGGATAAGAAAATATTTTTTGGAAAGACAAAAGAAGAAGCTATAAATAATGCTCTTATAGAATTACAAGAAGAAGAAAATAATCTTTACATTAAAGAAGTTGAAACAAAAACAAGCTTATTTAAAGCAAAAAAAGTTGAAATAGAAGTGGTAACTAAAAGTGAAATAATAGAGTTTACTAAAGAATACATTCAAAAATTAGTTCATAATATGGGTATTACTGCTAATATGGAATTAAAAAATCATGATGGGAACATTACGATAACCTTATATTCAGATAATAATGCTTTGTTAATTGGTAAGCAAGGCCGGACAATGGAATCATTATCTATTGTTGTAAAGCAAGCAATTTATACTAAATATGGTTTTTACTTCAACTTTGTATTAGATGTAGGAGAATATAAAGTAAAACAAGAAATTAATTTGGAACATATAGCTAGAAACGTTGCTCGTGAAGTTGGAAATTCTAAAATAGAAGCAAAGTTAGATCCAATGAACTCATACGAACGTCGTATTATACACAATGCTTTAACAGATAATAAATATGTTTATACGGAAAGCGTTGGGGAAGAACCAAATCGTTATGTCGTAATTAAACCAAAAGAGGATAAATAATCCTTTTTTTCTTTTATAATTATTTCCCGGGAAATAATTTATAGCATTTTTCTCAGTAAAAAAAGCAAAAAAATAAAAAATATGTTATAATCATTATCAATTGTGGTACCCAACTATGATTTAAAAGGAGTGATTTTATGAATGATACAATCGCGGCAATCTCAACTACAATGGGAGTGGGAGCAATATCAATAATTAGAATTAGTGGAGATAGCTCTATTTCAATTGTAAATAAAATATGGTCTGGAAAAGATTTAAGTAAAGTTTTAACACATACTATTCATTATGGCTATATTAAAAGCAGAGATGAAATAATAGATGAAGTACTAGTATCAGTAATGAAAGCACCTAAAACCTTTACAATGGAGGATATTGTAGAAATAAATTGCCATGGAGGAATCACTACCACCAATAAAATCCTAGAACTTTTATTAACGTCAGGGGCTAGACTAGCAGAACCAGGAGAATTTACCAAAAGGGCTTTTTTAAATGGAAGAATTGACTTAGTTAATGCCGAATCAATAATGGATTTGCTCCAAGTGAAAACCGAACAAGCCAGAAAACTAGCAATAAAAGGCTTAGATGGGCATATTAGTTTGATTATAAAAAAGTTACGGCAAAAAATGTTAGAAATTATTGCTACTATTGAAGTAAACATCGATTATCCAGAATATGAAGACATAGAAATTATGACTAATATGAAAATAAAACCTCAACTAGCCATATTAAAAAGTGATTTAGAAAAAATAATTAATGAAAGTGAAACTGGTCAAATAATTAAAAATGGGATAAAAACAGTGATAGTAGGGAGGCCAAATGTTGGGAAAAGTAGCCTTTTAAATTGCTTATTAAAAGAGGAAAAAGCAATTGTTACTGAAATAGAGGGAACTACCAGAGATACTGTAGAAGGAACTATTAATTTAGATGGCATTTTGCTTAATATAATAGACACAGCAGGAATTAGAAACACTAATGATATTGTTGAAAAAATAGGAGTAGAAAGAAGTCTTTCACTAATAAAAGAAGCTGATTTAGTTATTGTAGTAGTAAATAATAATGAGCAGTTGACTTCTCTCGATAAAGATATTCTGTTAAAGACTCAGGCTACCAACAGTATAGTAGTAGTAAATAAAAACGATTTAAATACCAAACTAAATTACCATGAATTGGAAGGAAGACAAGTTGTTTTTACTAATACCTGTTTAGAATCTGGAATAGAAGAGTTAACTAATAAAATCAAAGAGCTTTTTAACTTAAATGAAATAGAAACAAAAGATTATAATTATTTATCTAATATCCGTCAAATAGCCTTAGCTAAGGAAGCATACAACATTATATTAGAAGCAGAACAGGGCATTCAAAATTCTATGCCTATAGATATAGTTGAAATAGACTTAAAAAGGTCTTGGGATAAATTAGGTGAAATAATTGGAGATACATATACTGAAGAGTTATTAGATCAATTATTTAGTCAGTTTTGCATAGGGAAGTAGGTTATATTATGAATTATGAAATTATAGTTGTAGGTGGAGGACATGCTGGATGTGAAGCGGCTTTAGCAGCTTCTAGATTAGGACATAAGACACTTTTAGTGACTGGCAATATAAAAAACATAGCAGATATGCCATGTAACCCATCTATTGGAGGTCCAGCCAAAGGAACTATCGTTAGAGAAATAGATGCTTTAGGTGGTGAAATGGGTAATAATATTGACCATTCATCATTACAAATGAAAATGTTAAATACTAAAAAAGGCCCTGCTGTGCAAGCCTTAAGGGCACAAGGAGATAAAGTAACTTATCCACAAGTTATGCTAAAAACCTTAACATCAACTACTAACTTATCAATTTTAGAAACACTAGTTGAAGATTTAATAGTTGAAAATAACAAAATCAAAGGAATTATTACTGAAAAAGGGGAAAAGATTTTTTCGGAAATAGTTATTTTAACGACGGGAACATATCTAAAGGGAATGGTTTTAGTAGGCGATACAAAAACTCCTAGTGGGCCTCATGGTGAAAGAGATTCTAAATTTTTGAGTGATAATTTAAGGAAACTTGGTTTCACTATTCAAAGATTAAAAACCGGAACTCCTCCTCGTATTCAAAAAGATAGTATAGATTTTACAAAAACAGAGGTACAACCTGGGGATGAAGATTGCTATTCTTTTTCATTTGATAATCCACCTGGTTATAAAGCTGAAAATCAGATACCCTGTCATCTAATTTATTCAAACTTAAAAACTCATGAAATAATAAGAGCTCATTTAAAAGAATCAAGCATGTATGGAGGCTATGTTGAAGGAATCGGACCTAGGTATTGTCCTTCAATAGAGGATAAAGTTGTTAGATTTGCTGATAAGGAACGTCATCAACTTTTCTTAGAACCAGAAAGTCTATATTATGATGATATATATCTTCAAGGTTTCTCCACTAGTATGCCCCATTATGTTCAAGATCAAATGGTTCATAGTTTAGTCGGTTTAGAGTCAGCAATCATTAAAAAATATGCCTATGCCATTGAATATGACGCAATTGATCCTAAGCAATTGAAAAGGTCTTTAGAGACTAAAATAGTAGAGAATCTGTTTACAGCAGGCCAAATAAATGGAACAAGTGGCTATGAAGAAGCCGCTGGACAAGGTTTAATCGCAGGAATTAATGCTTCCTTAAAACTAAATAATAAAGAGCCGTTAATTTTAAAAAGAAATGAATCATATATTGGGGTGCTAATTGATGATTTAGTTACTAAAGGGACTAAGGAGCCATACAGAATGTTAACATCTCGTGCCGAATATCGTCTTCTTTTAAGACATGATAATGCAGATTTAAGATTAAGAAAATACGGCTATCAAGTAGGACTAGTTAGTCAGTTAAAATATGATGCTTTATTACAAAAAGAAAGTGAAATAAAGCAAGTTATTGAAATGTTAAAAGCTAGTAAAGCTACTACAAAAAAAGAAACTAATAATTATTTAATTAGTATTGGATCAACACCCCTATCAGATGGAATAACTTTGTATAATCTATTAAAACGCCCAGAAATTACCATTAAAAACATTGCATATTTTATAAAACTAAATTATTCGAAGGAAGTCCTAGAGCAAGTTGAGATAATGATAAAGTATGAAGGTTATATTTCTAAAGCTTTAAAAGAAGCAGAAAAGATGTTGTCATTAGAAGATATAAAAATTCCTGCAGATTTAGATTATAGTAAGTTTCATAATTTAGCCCAAGAAGCCAAGCAAAAACTAATGGAAGTCAGGCCGACATCAATAGGCCAAGCAGCAAGAATAAGTGGAGTTAATCCAGCAGACATCTCTATACTAAATGTATTTATTCATAAGCAAGAGGGTGTAAAACATGACTAAAGAACAGTTTATAGAAGAATTAACAAAATTATCAATTAACTTAACAGACTTGCAATTAGCTCAGTTAGATCAGTTATATGATTTGCTTATAGAATGGAATTCTCACATTAATTTAACAACGATTGTGCTTAAAGAAGAAGTATATCTTAAGCATTTTTATGACAGTTTAACTTTGATTAAGGCTTTTGATTTTAATCGTTATAAAAACCAGACTATTAAATTATGTGATATAGGAACAGGAGCAGGATTTCCAGGTTTAGTTTTAAAAATAGTTTTTCCAAATCTTCAAATTACTTTAGTAGATTCCTTACAAAAAAGGATTAACTACTTAAATGTAGTAATTGATAGTTTAGAACTTTCTGGTATCGTAGCAGAACATAATAGAGGGGAAGACTTTGCTAAAAATAATCGTGAAAAATTTGATATAGTAACGGTAAGAGCCATGGCTTCATTAAGAATAATTTCTGAAATATGTTTACCTATTGTAAAAGTAGGGGGCTATTTTATTCCGATGAAAGCCAACATAAGTTCTGAATTAGAAGAAGTAGAGGCTAGCAAAACTATTAGTAAATTATCAGGAGAAATAGAAGAGTTAATATCTTTTAATTTACCATTTGAAAATAGTATTAGAAATTTAGTAAAAATAAAAAAGGTTAAAATTGGCTTAAAACAATATCCCCGTAGTATAGATAAAATAAAAAAAATAGCATTGTAAAAAGTCTAAAAGTAATCTATAATGTTATCATAGGGAATGTAAGAAGAATAAAAGAATAAAAAGTGAGGTACAAAATGAATAGTGATAGAGAAATTGTCGATTTATATGTTGATGATATTATACCTAACCGCTTTCAACCACGGGAAATTTTCGATGAAAAAGGCTTAAAAGAATTATCTGCATCTATTGTAGAACATGGTGTTATTCAGCCGATTATTGTAAGAAAAATTGGTGATAAATATGAAATCATAGCAGGTGAACGTCGTTACAAAGCCTCTGTAATGGGAGGATTGACTAAAATACCAGCTATTATTCGCAATCTTGATGATAAGGAAAGTTCTAAAGTAGCTTTATTAGAAAATCTTCAAAGACGTGACTTATCAGCGATTGAAGAGGCTAGAACCTATCAAAAAATACTAGACCTAGATTCTCTAACCCAAGAAGAGCTAGGGGCTACTATGGGTAAATCCCAGGCAGCTGTAGCTAATAAATTGCGCCTTTTAACTTTAACCGATGAAGTTCAAGAAGCATTATTAAAGGATCAGATTTCAGAAAGGCATGCTAGAAGTTTACTAAACATTAAGGATAAAGAACAGCAAGTTGCTATGCTACAGAAAATCATAACTAACCGAATGACAGTAAGAGAACTAGAAGCAGAAATAAAGCCTAGTTTGGAGGAACCTGTAATTCCGGAAAAAGCAAAAGAAGAATCAAGTAATTTTATAGATAATTTTCCTGTAACAGAATACGAGGAGATAAAACTAGCTCCAATTGTAGATTTATCAGCATCAACACCTATAAACATAGAAACTTTAAAATCTCAAACTTCCGATATTCAAACTGCAACTTCAGAAATGCCAACCGCAGATTTAGATAGTCTATTAAAAGTAGAGCCACAAGCTTTACCGGAAAAAGAAGAAGTAAAAAATTATAAATTTATTCCATCTTTTGTAGAAGAAACAGAATCTGTAACCCCAGAGGTTTCAAAGCAACCCGATATTCTAGACCTAGAACCGGCAGAAAAAGTTCCTTTGGAGTCTCTAATTGCTCCTCTTGGACAAATATCAGAATCACCAGAAGCAGATCCTTATCAAAATAGAAAACCTATTCAAATAAATGATGATATTGAACTATTAGATGAGGAAATTGCTGCTCCTATTCAACCTCAACCATATCAGCCTTTTGCTAATACAGAATCCCTTTTGAACGAGTTTAGAAAAAATCAGCCAGGCGTGGATTCAAGTAGTAATGAGATTATTCCTGAAACACTTATTACAGTAGATGAAAAAGCTGAACCGGCTAATTTAAAAATAGCAATTAATACTATTAGAGATATGATAAACAGCCTAGAATCAAAAGGTTTTGTAATCAATTTAGATGAAATGGACTTGGAAAATTCATATCAAATTAATATTAAAATAGATAAAAACTAATAATTAAAGTAGAGCAGAGTTATCTACTTTTTTTAACAAAAACATTTCATAATAACTTAAATTTTGGTACAATAGAAATTAGGAAAAGAAAAGGTGAATGTAGATGGGAAAGATAATATCATTAGTAAATCAAAAAGGTGGAGTAGGTAAGACAACAACCAGCATCAACCTTTCTGCATCTTTAGCACTACTCGGAAAAAAGGTCCTACTTATTGATTTGGATCCACAAGGTAATGCAACAACAGGTGTAGGAGTCAATAAAGGAGATATTAGTAGGAGTGTCTATGATGTAATAACAGGGAAGTGTCCTATTCAAGAAGCTATAAAAAAGACTAAATATAAAAACTTATTTCTTCTTCCAGCCACTATTAATTTGGCAGGAGTAGATATGGAATTGTTAGAAAGAAGTCAATTGGAACCAGGATTTTCTAAAGGCATACAGTTAAAACAAGCCCTTGCTTTAGTAGAAGCAGAGTTTAATTATTTAATAATAGATTGTCCACCTTCTTTAGGCTTAATCACAACTAACGCTTTAACCGCTTCAAATTCAGTAATTATTCCAGTGCAATGTGAATTTTTTGCGTTAGAGGGAATTACACAGTTGTTAAATACTATTATGTTAGCACAGAAAAATTTGAATCCTAATTTAAATATCGAGGGGGTTCTTTTAACTATGCTTGATTCTAGAACAAATTTAGGACTAGAAGTAGTAGAAGAAATAAGAAAGTACTTTAAAGAAAGAGTATATAATACAATCATCCCTCGGTTAATTCGCTTAACAGAAGCCCCTTCACATGGTAAGCCAATCTTAGCTTATGATCCTAAAAGCAGAGGCTCAGAAGCTTATTTAAATTTAGCAAAGGAAGTGATTGACCGTAATGGAAACATCTAAAAGAAGAGCTCTAGGTCGGGGCCTAGAAGAGCTATTTAATAATGAACCTATGGATTATAATAAAATAGAAGAACAAATTTTAAATAGCACTCCAAAAGACCAAGTAATTGAAATTAAACTAAGTGAATTAAGAAGTAATCCTTATCAGCCTAGAAAAAACTTCGATATGGTGGCTCTAAATGAATTAGCATCTTCTATAAAAGAACATGGGGTTTTTCAACCAATTATTGTTAAAAAAAGCATTAAAGGATATGAAATAGTAGCAGGAGAAAGACGTGTTAAAGCCTCTGCCATAGCGGGTAAAACTACTGTTCCTGCGATTGTTAGAGACTTTACTGATGAAGAAATGATGGAAATAGCCCTGCTAGAAAATCTTCAAAGAGAAAATCTAAATCCATTAGAAGAGGCTCTAGCTTATAAAAAACTACTTATTTCTTTAAATTTAACGCAAGATGAGTTAGCGCTTAAAGTTGGAAAAAGTCGAAGTCATATTACTAATATGATTGGTTTATTAAGTCTTCCAGAATTAGTAAAAACTATGGTTATAGAAAATAAGATATCTATGAGTCATGCCCGTGTATTGAGTAAAATTGAAGATAAAGAGAAAATTTTAACTCTTGCTAACAAAGTCTTAATTGAAAACTTGAATGTTAGACAATTAGAACAGCTCTCTTTAAATGAAGAGTATAAGAAGAAAAAACAAAACGTTAGACGCCATAATAGTAATGAAGAATATAAATATGTTGAGGAATTACTATGTGATAAGTTTGGGGCTAAAGTTAAGATTAGCAATCAAAAAATAGAAATATATTTTGCTAATAATAATGACTTAAACCGGTTACTAGAAATAATGAAGATAAATAACTAGAGGAGGTAATAAGATGGATTTTTTACTTAGTCCTAAGTTCTATTTACCAATTTTATATGTAGCGATTGGAATAATCGTAAATGGTGCATTTAGCAGAATATTAAAAAAAGTATTTGCCGTTAAGCAAGACAAATTAGATGTCACTAGTTTTAATTATAAGAAAGCTGAAACATTTAGAGTTATGATTCAAAATATCGGAAAATATGCTATTGGTTTAGTAGTAGTATTAATGTGTTTAACTGTTTATAAAGTAAATGTCGCATCTATTATAGCTGGATTAGGAGTCGTAGGTGTTGTAACAGGACTTGCGTTACAGGATGTATTGAAGGACTTTTTTGCAGGTATTTCTATCATAATGGAAAATCAATATGCTATTGGAGATAATATAGAAATAAATGGATTCCGTGGAGAAGTTATTTTCCTTGGCCTTAAAAGTACTAAAATAAGAGATTATACTGGTGCTACTAAAATTATAGCTAATAGAAACATTTCAGAAATTGTTAACTATAGCATGGAAAATTCTCTAGCTATAATTGATATATATACATCATATGAAGAAAACCCACTTAAAATAGAAAAAGCCTTAAATCAAGTTATTGATGAACTTGGTGATAGTTATCCTAAAACAACAGGAAGTGCCTCTTTAGTGGGAATTGTCTCATTTACAGAACTATCTGTAGTGTACCGGATTACCATACCAACTAAGGCTCTAGAAAACTTCCAAGTAGAACGCGAAGTTAGAAAATTGATTAGAAAGAAATTTGTTAAAGAGAAAATAGCTATGATAAATTTACCGGGTATACCAAATGGAACAAAATAAATATAGTCTTAATTCAAAAGTAGTCATGAAAAAAGGACATCCTTGTGGTAGCAATGAATGGGAAATAATTAGACTAGGAGCAGATATTAAGATTAAATGTACAGGATGTGGCCATATTGTATTAATACCGCGTATTGAATTTAACAAAAAGATAAAAAAAGTATTAGATTAGAAAGAAGAGTTAAGATGAAAGAACATAAAAAATTAAAATTAAAAAAATTTCATTTACACCCTATCACTTCAATTATTTTGGCTACCCTTTTTGTTATTATGCTTAGTGGTATTTTATCGGCATTTGAAATGCAAGCCACCTATAGCAAAGTTAATGCAGCTACTAATCAATTAGAAAGTGTTTTAGTAACGGTAGAAAGCCTTTGTAACTATAATGGGCTTAAATATATAATTAGTAATGCGGCTAGAAACTTTATAAGCTTTACGCCTCTAAGTACACTGCTAATTGCTCTTTTAGGAGTTTGTGTAGCCTCTGCAACAGGCTTATTAGATACATTCTTTAAAAGATATATGATCAAATTAGATAAAAAGCAGGTTACCTTTTTACTTATATTTTTAGCCACTATTTCCAGTATAATTAATGATGTGGGTTATGCTATCCTTATTCCCCTAGGTGCAATGTTATTTGCGGCTAATGGAAGGAATCCTTTTGCTGGAATAATTGCTGCTTTTTCAGGTGTAGCATTTGGCTATGGAGCTACTATATTTGTTGGTAGTATGGAAGTAAACTTGATTCCAGCAACTACAGCAGCGGCAGCTCTAATTGATAAAACTAGTCATATTAGTCTCACCTCAAATTTATTTATTATAATAGTTACAAGTTTAATATTATCTTTTGTTGGAACTATAATTATGGAAAAGATTGTTATTCCTAAACTAGGAAGGTATAAAGAAAAAGAAGGAATAGAATCTACCGATGAAATAGAAATTATTGATGTAGAAAAAGAAGAACAAAGTAAATTAGAAATAGATTCTAAAGAGAAAAAAGGCTTAAAAGGAGCCCTTATAGCAGGCATAATTATTCTGTTTATTTTTATTTACTCCTTAATTCCTGGTTTACCATTTTCTGGTTTATTGCTAGATATGACAGAGACAACATACTTAAACCAACTATTTGGCATCAATTCCTATTTTCAAGATGGTTTTACCTATATGGTAGCAATATTCTTGATTATAACAGGTATAGCTTATGGAATAGGGTCTAAAACTATAAAAAGTGATCGAGACTTATTTGAAAAAACCAGTATTGAAATGAAATCAGTAGGTAGTTTGGTTATTCTTATTTTCTTTGCTGCCCAATTTATTGCTGTATTTAAGAAAACTAATATTGGTACAGTTATTACTTCTTGGGGAGCTAATATTATTGGAAGCTTAGAATTTACCGGAGTTCCCTTAATTCTATTGATCATAGCCGTAATAGCGGTAGCCAACCTATTTGTAACAACACCAGTCTTAAAATGGAGTATTCTATCATCTACAGTTGTACCAAGTTTAATGCAATCTAATATTACTCCAGCTTTTGCTCAATTTATATTAAGGGCTAGTGACTCTATGACTAAAGGAATTACCCCTTTATTAGCTTACTTTGTAATTTATATAGGCTATTTAAATATATATAATCGCAAAAAAGATAAGCCAATTACTATTAGTCAGTCTATTTCCTGGTTATTACCTTATTGTCTTATTATAAGTTTAACCTGGATTTTAATTATTTTAGGTTGGTACCTAATAGGCTTACCACTAGGACCATCTGTATTCCCAACAGCCTAAGACGAAGAAAATCGTCTTTTTTCTTGCTCTAAAAGTTAATTATGCTATAATATTTAAAGAAACGAGGTAATAATATGAGCTTAACTGCGGGAATAGTTGGTCTACCTAATGTTGGTAAGTCAACATTATTTAATGCCATAACAAAAAAGAATATTTTAGCTGCTAACTATCCATTTGCCACCATCGACCCAAATGTAGGGGTAGTAACAGTGCCTGATATTAGATTAGCCACTTTAGAAAAGATGTATTTACCAGAAAGAACTATTCCAACAGCCTTTGAATTTACTGATATTGCGGGATTGGTAAAGGGAGCATCAAATGGAGAAGGTTTAGGTAATCAATTCCTATCTCATATTAGAGAGACCTCTGCTATTGTTGAGGTTGTAAGATGCTTTGAAGACAGTAATATTATTCATGTTGAAGATGGAATTAATCCTATTAGAGATATTGAAATAATAAATTTAGAATTAACCATTGCCGACTTAGATATTGTTGGTAATAGGATTGAAAAGATGCGTAAAAAAGCCGAATCAAATAAAGACAAAGAAGCCTTAATAGAAATGAATTGTCTAGTCAAAGCTAAAGAAGCACTAGAGCAGAATATCCCCTTAAGATTAGTTGACTTTACAAAAGAAGAAAAAGAACTCTTAAAAGCATATAGTTTTTTAACTATTAAACCAATGATTTATTTAGCTAATATTAGCGAAGCAGAAATAGCAACAGAGGATAATCATTTTGTTACGGAAGTCAGAGAGTATGCTAAAAAAGAGCAAGCGAAATGTGTTAAAATTTGTGCAAAAGTAGAGTCGGAATTAAGCGAATTAAGCGATGAAGATAAGCAGGAAATGTTAAATATGCTAGGTTTGGAAAATAGTGGTTTAGATAATCTAATTAAAGAAACCTATGATTTGTTAGGATTAGCTACTTATTTTACTGTAGGAACTGATGAATGCCGAGCTTGGACTTTTAACAAAGGTATGAATGCAAAAGAATGTGCAGGAATAATTCATACGGACTTTGAAAAAGGTTTTATTAGGGCGGAAGTTATCTCCTATCAAGATTTAATTGCTTTTGGAAGTGAATTAAAAGTAAAAGAAGCAGGCAAAGCCAGACTAGAAGGAAAGGACTATTTAATGCAAGATGGGGATATTTGCCATTTTAGATTTAATGTATAATTAAAGGGAGTAAATACTAAGTTATTTGCTTTTTTTGTATAAACAATAGAAATAAGTTTACAGACTGGATATAATTTGCTATAATACACATGAGTATTTAGGTACTCCTTGCCTAGTAAAATAGGCCTTATGTCCAAAAGGAGGTGTAAAGACATGAAAAAATATGAGATTATGTTCATTGTTCGACCTGACTTAGAAAACGAAGCTAACAAAGCTGTAGCAGACACTATGAAAACCGTTTTAACGGATAAAGGTGCTACTATTCTTGAAGCTAAAGAAATGGGTCAAAGAGAACTAGCATATGAGATCAAAAAGTATAAGACTGGTTACTATTATTTATATGTAATTGAGTCTAAAGATGCTGAAGCTATCAGCGAATTTGATCGTCTATCTCTAATTAGTGAAGATATTCTTCGCCACTTAATTATTAAAGTAGAAAAATAATATGGAGGTAAAATATGAATAAAGTATTTCTAATCGGAAGATTAACTAGAGACCCTGAATTAAAATATACAGGTTCTAATATTGCAGTTGCGACATTTAGCTTGGCGGTTAACAGACCCTTCTCAAATCAAGCAGGGGACCGGGAAGCTGATTTTATTCCTATAGTTGTTTGGAGAAAACAGGCTGAAAATGTTAAAAACTACATTAAACAGGGAAGTCAAGTTGCAATTGACGGTAGGATGCAAACCCGTACTTATGATGGAGAAGATGGAAAGAAAAGATATATTACTGAAGTAGTAGCTGAAAATGTTCAATTTTTAGATGCTAAGGGTAGTAGAGAGCCAGGGGCAAATAATTATCAAAGTAATAATGATAAGGCAAATTCTCCAACTCCATATGATTTTAATAATCAAACAGAACCAAAAGTAACTGATATAAAGAGTGATCCATTTGCTGATTTTGGTGCTAACATTGAAATCAGTGATGACGAATTACCATTTTAGAAAAGGAGGAAAAAATCATGGCAGAATTTTTTAAAAAGAGAAAAAAAGTATGCTACATGTGTACAGGAAAAGATATTGATTATAAAGATGTAGAAACTTTAAAAAGATATATAAATGATAAAGGTAAAATTTTACCAAGGCGTGTAACTGGAGCTTGTGCAAGACATCAAAGACATATAGCTGAACAAATTAAAAGAGCTAGAGCAATCGCTTTAATTCCTTTTACAAAATAGAGAATATCTCTATTTTTTTTTGACCTTTATTTGGAAATTTAGTCATTTTGTAGTATACTTAAAGTGGGTTATTGGCAAATAGGAGGAATTATGATATTAAATATTAATGAATTTAAAAACCTAATTGTATCTGCCCAGAAGATTTATATAATGGGGCACAGCAATCTTGATTTAGATGCCATAGGTAGTGCTATAGGCTTATATGCGGCCTTAACAAAGATGCATAAAGAAGTTTATATTATTATTGAAGATAAAGTTAATGAGCTAGCAGTAGAAAAAGTTTTAACTATTGTTAAAGGAAAAATTACTATCATTAGGGGTAATGGGGTCTCTATTAGCCCTAATAATCTGCTTATTGTAGTTGATACTAATAAAACAAATTTAGTCCAACTACCCGAGCTTCTAGATAAATTTACTAATAAGATAGTAATAGATCACCATGGAGTAACAGAAGAGAGTATTAAAGCAAGCTATAGTTGGATTAACAAAGATGCATCTAGTACCTGTGAAATGGTAACAGAGTTAGTTTCTAACTTAGGAATGGTTTTATCAAAGGAAGTAAATACCATATTATTATCAGGGATAGTTTTAGACACTAATAATTTTGTTGTAAAAACTGATGAAAAGACGTATTATAGTGCTTATACCTTGGCCAAAGCTGGTGCTAGTCCTAGAGATGTCCAGTATTTATTAAAACAAGATTTAAATGAATATATAGAAAGACAAAAAGTAATTACTAATGTTCAAGTTTTCAAACAAATTGCAATCACAAAGGGAACAGAAAATCTCAGATATCGAAGAGAAGATTTAGCAAAAATAGCCGATACACTTTTGCAGTTTAAAGGAATAGAAGCTTCATTTGTAATAGGTAAAATGACCAGTGATACTGTTGGAATAAGTGCAAGATCAATGGGAGATTTTCCTGTTGCAACTATTATGGAAAAATTAGGAGGGGGAGGAGACTCTCATGATGCTGCTGCTAAACTGGAAAATATTACTATAGCAGAAGTGGAAAATTTACTTTTGGATTTATTAAAAGAAAAATAGGAGGATAATTATGCAAGTTATTTTTATTAAAGACCTAAAAGGGCAAGGCAGAAAGAATGAAATTAAAACAGTAAAAGACGGTTATGGAGAGAATTTCTTAATAACAAAAGGCTATGCTGTTGCTTATAATGATCAAAATTTAGCAAAATTAAAAAGAACTCAAGCCACACTAGAAACAGAGAAAAATAAAAAGAGAGATGAAGCCTTAGTCTTAAAAGCTATATTAGAAAAAGAAATTTTCGTTTTTAAAGTAAAAGCTGGAGAGCATGATCGTGTTTTTGGAAGTATTAGTCCTAAACAATTAAAAGAAACTCTAAATAAAAAAGGATATAAAATTGATAAAAGAGAAATAAAATTAGAAAGTAATCTAGCTACACTAGGATTTCATGATGTAGAAATAGAATTATATAAAGATGTTATAGTTAAAATTAAAGTTCAATTAGTAAAGTAGGAGGTGTATTATGGCAGTTAAAAACTTACCAAATAATATTGAAGCTGAACAATCAGTTTTAGGAGCTATGTTTTTATCTAAATATGCCCTTGAAAAAGCTTGTGAAACTTTGAACTGTGGATCTTTCTATTTAGATAGTCATAATAAAATATTTTCTGCGATGAAAGATTTAGCTGAAAAAAAGGCTCCAGTGGATTTAACTACTGTAACTTCTGAATTAAAGAATAAAAATCAGTTAAGCGAAATAGGGGGAGTAGAGTATTTATCGGAAATACTAAGCTTAGTTCCAACCGCAGCAAATATTGAATACTATTTAAAAATAGTAGAGGATGATGCTATTTTAAGAAATTTGATTGAAACTGCTACTTCTGTAGTAACTATGGGTTATGATAGTGAAACTTCAGTTAATGAAACTTTAGATGAGGCCGAGAAAAAAATTCTAAATGTTGTAAAAAACCGTAAGTCTAGTGAATTTAGGAATATAAAAGATGTCCTATATAAAGCTCAAGCTGACTTAGAAAAGTTATCACTTGCTAAAGGGGAAGTAACAGGTTTACCAACAGGCTGGTATGGAATTGATAAAATAACAGCAGGCTTTCACGAAAATGAATTTATTGTAATTGCAGCCCGTCCAGCTATGGGTAAAACAGCATTTGCCTTAAATTTTTCTACCTATATAGCTATGAATACTGATAAGACAGTAGCTTTATTTAATCTGGAAATGAGTGCAGAACAATTAGCAATGAGAATGTTGTCATCACTTGGCCAAATAGATGGTTATAAGTTAAGGACAGGTAATCTTTTAAATAATGATTGGAAAAGAGTTAATGAAGCAATTAGTCAATTATCAGAAGCTAAACTAGTTATAGATGACACTCCTGGAATTACAATTGGTGAAATCCGCTCTAAATGTCGACGATTAGCCAGTAGTGAAGAAGGGCTTGGAATAGTGGTAATTGATTACTTGCAATTAATTTCTGGCGGAGGTAAATACGGGGCAAACCGCCAACAAGAAGTATCTGATATTTCCAGGGCTTTAAAAACAATGGCTATGGAATTGCATGTCCCTGTTATTGCCTTAGCTCAATTATCACGTGCTGTAGAGGGACGTGAGGACAAAAGACCTATTCTAAGTGATTTAAGAGAATCTGGTTCTATAGAGCAAGATGCTGATATAGTATCGTTTTTATATCGAGAGGATTATTATAATAAAGAGGCTCGAAGTAATGATAATAGTGGAGTTAGTGAGTTTATCATTGCTAAGCATCGTAGTGGTCCAACTGCTACAATTGAATTACTCTTTAAGCGAGACACTAGTACATTTCTAAATTATCAAAAAGAGCCAGATAAAAAAGGTGATAAAAATGAATAAAAAGATAATTTTCTTAACATTAATAGCATTTCTAATTAGTGGAACAATGGTTTTTTTAGGATTTACTCCTGAACAAAGTAAAACGCCACATGAAGTCTATAGAGTATATCTAGCTGGTAAATCAATTGGTTTAATAGATTCTAAAAGTGAGTTGGAAAATTATATTGATAAAGAACAAGCCCATTTAAAGGAAATATATAAGGTCTCTAAAGTATATACCCCTAGGGATTTAGATATTGTTAAAGAAATAACTTATAATTTAAAGACATCTTCAACTGAGGATATCTATAACCAAATCAAGGATATTAGTCCTTTTACGATCAATGGCTATAAAATACTAATTCGTGGAATTGAAGAAATAAATGAGAATGGAGAAAAGATTAAAACAGCCGATCAAAGTATTTATGTTTTAGATAAGAACATTTTCACTTCGGCTATTTATAAAACCACTCAAGCATTTATTAATAAAGATCAGTTAAAAGCTTATGAAAACAATACTCAAAAACCAATTGTCGATACTGGTAAAAGAATAGAAAATATTTATATAAAGAATGATAGTACAATTGTAGAGGAAAATATTCCAGTAGATGCAAAAATATATACTACAGTTGAAGAATTAAGTAAATATTTATTATTTGGAACAGTTGAAAATCAAAGTACTTATCAGGTTAAACAAGGTGATACTATACATGATGTAGCTTTTAATAATAAGATTTCTCCAGAAGAATTCTTAATAGCAAATACTTCATTTAAAACTGATGAAGATCTGTTATTTCCAGGACAAAATGTCGTATTAGGTATTTTAAAACCCCAATTACAGGTGGTAGAAGAAAATCATATTGTTGAGAGGGTAACTGTCAAATATGAAACTAGATATGAAAATGACGCTAATAAGTCTATTGGATATGAAGAAGTTAAACAAGAAGGAGCCGATGGAATCAGATTAGTAACTCAAAAGAACCAAGTAATTAATGGTGAAATTAGAAAAGTAGTTAACTTGACGGCAGTTGATGAGAAAGCTCCTGTTGATAAAATCGTGGTACGAGGTACTATGAGTAATTCTGGAGGGAATGTTAACTATGAAGTTCCAGTTTCAATAGCAGGTTGGGTTTGGCCAACTAAAGCCCCTTATACTATTACAAGTCGATTTGCATGGCGTTGGGGTAAGCTTCATGAAGGAATTGATATTGCGGGTCCAGGAGAAGGTTCTCCAATTAAAGCCGCAAATAACGGAGTAGTAGTAAACAGTGGATACTCAGGTACTAATGGTAACTATATTAATATAAAACATAGTAATGGTTATTATACAGAGTATGCCCACATGTCTAGTCGTTATAAAAAAGCTGGAGATGTTGTTTATGCTGGAGATATCATTGGAACAATGGGACACACTGGTTATGCTTTTGGGACCCACTTACATTTTGGGTTATGGAAGGGAGTTCCTCATAGAAGTACTCCTAAAAATCCATTGTCGTTATTTTAATGAAAATAAAAGTATTAGCAAGTGGCTCTAAAGGAAATTGCACTTATATAGAATATGGACAAACTAGATTGTTAATTGATATAGGAATTTCCTATTTAGCAATTGCTAAATCTCTAGAAAGCATAAATGTAGTACCCAGTTCAATCAGTGGGGTGTTAATTACACATAATCATAAAGATCATATAAAAGGATTAGCCTCATTTATAAAAAGAACCAATACCCAGGTTTATGTTCCAGAAGGTATAAAAGAACAATTAAAAGATATAATTCCATTAGCTAATATATCTGTTATAGATACTTTTAGTCAGATAGGGGACTTTAATATAGAATTATTTCCAACTTCTCATGATACCCCCTATTCTGTGGGTTATATAATTAGTTGTTTGCTAGAAAAATTAGTTTATATTACTGATACAGGATATATTAATAAAAAATTATTTTCAAAGTTAAAGGATGCAGATATTTACATTATAGAAAGTAATCATGATGAAAGCTTGTTAATGGATGGCTCATATCCCTACTATTTAAAGCAAAGAGTAATAGGGGATGAGGGACATTTATCTAATCATATGACGGCTGAATATCTTTCTAAATTTGTAGGGGAACATACCAAATATATAGTTTTAGCTCACTTAAGTGAAAATAATAATACAGAAGCTTTGGCCTATCAGACTACTAAAGATGAATTAATCTCTGTTAATAAGGATAGAGAAATAATTCTGGCTAAGCAGTATGAAGCAACAGCATTGATAGAGGTATAAATGATTAAAATAATATGTGTTGGTAAATTAAAAGAGAAGTATTGGATAGAAGCTATTATAGAATACAAAAAAAGAATAAAAAAATATATGGACATAGAAATAATTGAAGTTATAGATGAAGGCATAACAGATTATAAGGTAGCACTAAAAAAAGAAAGTGAGAAAATACTAAAAGTTATAAATCCTAAAGATTATATAATTACTTTAGAAATAGAGGGTAATAGTATGACTTCTACAGCTTTTTCTGAAAAATTAGAACAAGTATTTCTAGTTAATAATAATATTACTTTTATCATAGGCGGATCATATGGTTTAGATGAATCTATTAAGGGCTTATCTAAAGAAAAACTATCATTTAGTAAAATGACTTTTCCTCATCAAATGTTTAGAGTAATGTTAATAGAACAGATTTATAGAGCCTTTAAAATTATGCACAATGAGGTATATCATAAGTAGGAGAATAATTTAAATAGTTAAGTAAAAGTAGATAGTTCTCTTGTTGAGGTTGTCTGCTTTTATAATATTACTTTAATTTTCACTTATTTATTTTATCCACTTTAGTAGTGGATAAAGTTTATTTATCTAAGTAATATTATAGTATCTAAATAAAAGTAAGGAAGTGAAAATATGTTTCATAATGATTGGCAAACAATTTTAGGTGCAGAGCAGGAAAAAATTTACTTTAAAAAACTAATGCAATTTATTCAAGAAGAATATAAAAACAAAACTATTTACCCCAAAACAGAGGATATTTTTAATGCATTTGAATATACTCCATATTCAAAAGTTAAAGTAGTAATATTAGGTCAAGATCCTTATCACGGGGCAAACCAAGCGGAGGGCCTATCTTTTTCAGTAAAAGACGGTACTAAAAAGCCTCCTTCCTTAGTTAATATCTTAAAAGAACTAACAATGGATTTAGGCTATCGTACGCCACTATCAGGAAGCCTTGTTTCTTGGGCAAAAGAAGGTGTACTCTTACTTAATACTGTTTTAACAGTAGAACAGGGTTCCCCAGCTTCTCATAAAGATAAAGGGTGGGAGCAATTTACAGATAAAGTTATTTCTTTATTAAATGATAAAAAGACCCCAGTAGTGTTTATTCTATGGGGTAATTTTGCTATTAATAAAAAGTCGTTAATTACAAATAAAAATCACTATATTTTGTCTTCTTGCCATCCTTCTCCCTTTTCAGCTTATAGAGGTTTTTTTGGTAGTAAGCCATTTTCTAAAACTAATAAATTTCTAGTAGAAAATCACATAGACCCAATAAACTGGGAACTAAAATAAAAAGTAGTTACCTACTTTTTTAATATTTCAAACATTTCTTCTTGTTTATTAGCAAAAAGCTCTTTCTTTTTATAATGAAAAATAAAACCAACAATATTAGAAGGAAAACACGCAACTAATTTATTATATAGTTTAACATTATCATTATAATAGTCTTTAGCAGCCTCTAAATCTTCCTCAGTATCTTCTAATCCAAACTCTAATTTAGCTAAAGATTTTTTCTTTTCTAAAACTGGATAAATATCTAATAATTCTTGAAAATCATGTTTAGCTTTAACTAATTGCTCATCTAATTGAAAATTATTTAGCTTTTTAGTTTTTAAAAGCAGTACTTTCTGTAACTCTCCCGTATCTTCTTTACTATGCTCCTTTACTAAAGGTATAGCTTTAGATATAAAATCTAGTTTCTTTTGTAATAATAAATCTATGTTGTTTAAAGCTTCATCAATTTTTAATTTTATTAGTTGATATTTATTAAAAATGACAATAAACACAATTCCAATAAGAGAACAAACAATAAGAATAGTAAGTATAATCATCAAAACTACCGGCATCTAATCACCTCTATGATGTGATTATTATATCAAAGAAAAAAGAATGGTACAACTACTATTAATTAATTTTAATTCCTTCATCAAAGGTTACATAATTTAAATAAACAGTCCATAAAAGATTTCGTTTGCCAGTTATAGGATCATGAATAAGAGCATAGTCCTTGCCTGCTGACTCAATTATACCAACAAATATTTTATCTCTCCACTCCAAAGAGTCAGAATATGACATATAAAAAGTAGCGGTTTTTCCAATGTTTTTTTCTAAAATATTTAAAGCGTACTGCTCATTATTATAATTTTGATTATAACTAGGTATATTAGTATTTGGAGGACTAGTACTTTCTCCGGGAATATATGCAGGTTCAGGGTACATAGAATTTCTAAAATAGTTATGGTTCATTAAACTCTTCCTTTCTATACTTACAGTAAAATTATATGAGGATAAAAGTTTAATATACGAAAATTCTAAACAAGTGCTATAATTATACTAATAATCAAATAGAAATGAGGTAAATCATGCAAGTACCAATTGGTGTTTCAAATCGACATATTCATTTAACAGAAAGTGATTTAGAATTATTATGTGGCACCCATATTTTAACTAATGATCATAATTTAAACCAGCCAGGTCAATATGCTTCAACTTTAAAACTAAGTATTGAAACCCCTAAAAAAAGAATGGATAACATTCGTGTTATAGGCCCTACTAGAGACTATACTCAAGTAGAACTATCTAAAACTGATGCATATACTCTGGGAATTAATCCTCCGGTTAGGGTATCAGGTGACTTAACAGAGGCTGCTACTATTACTATAATAGGGCCCTCTGGTTCTATAACTCGTTCTTGTGCCATTATTCCAACACGACACATTCATATTGACCCTTTGACAAGAGAAAAGCTAGGTCTAACTAAAGTAAAAACTGTCGAAGTAAAAATTTCATCTTTAAAAGGGGGCCTTTTATCTAATGTTATTATTAAAGAACAGCCTCAAGCTTATTTTGAAATGCATTTAGATACAGATGACGCTAATAGTCATTTAGTAATTTGTAATGATAAAGCTGAAATAATTATTTAAGGTTCTTCACCCTTAGTTATTTCATCAAATGCAGGTTCTGTACCGTTTGGTTCAGAGCCTTTTATATAGTACATAATTTTTCTTTTCTTATCTTCCTTAGTAGCAGGTCTTCCTGTAATAGGATTAACCAATATTCCAACTACATTACTAGGAATAGTATACCAATTATCAGGTGAGTCTTTTAAATATCCCTCAACCGTATCAGCCCAGATATTTCTAGAATATTTATAATCACTAACTGCTAGTTTACTACTGTCATCATAGCCAATCCAAACAGCAGTTACAATGTCTCTATTATAACCAATTGACCAGTGATCAACATCAGTAGTCCCAGATTTTAAAGCAAATTTATGAGTTAATTTAGGAGCAATATTTATAGCTGTAGGATAACTATAATCAATAAACATAGAGTCATAGGTAGTAGTAAGCAGTTCACTCAGAATGAAAGTAATATTAGGATCTAACACTTGTTTTATTGTTTCTTTATATTCGTACAAAATATTCCCAGCTAAGTCTTCTACTCTATTAATTAAGTGGGGTTTTACTAAATAGCCCTGATTGGCAAAAGCCGCATATCCTGCTGCCATTTCCATAATATTAATTTCAGCAGTACCCAAGGGAAGAGATGGTATAGCTTGTAAATTAGCTGTAATACCAAGAGACTTAAGGGTATTAACTAAAGCATTTTCTCCTAAAAACATATGAGTTTTAACAGCATAAATATTATCAGAATAGGCAATTGCCGTTGCTAAAGAAATAGGCTTTCCGGCATAAGTACCACCGTAATTTTGTGGAGAATAAGTTTTATTATTTGAAAATGTAAAAGTGGTTTCTTCACTCATAAAAGTTGAACTAGAAGTAAACCCATTGTCTAAAGCTGCATAGTAAAGATAAGGTTTCATAGTAGACCCAACCTGCCTCTTTGATTGTACCGCCCTATTAAACTGAGAATTGCTATAATCTCTTCCTCCAACTAAAGCTATTATTTTTCCTGTTTCTGGTTTTAACATTACACTAGCAGTTTGCAGCTTGCTCTCACTAGGAATGTCTTTCAAAGTAGTATTTTCCAAAGTAATCTGGGCTTCCATATCTAAATTTGTAAATATTCTTATTCCTCCTGTTGCCGTATAAGAAGTTGGAATAGAACTAATATCTTTTAATTCCCTAATAACGGCATCCTGATAATACATAATAGTATTTAAATTAACAGAGTTTTTTTCTCCAACATAGCTCAGACTTTCAGATAAGGCAGTATTTAATTCATCTTCACTTATAAATTTATTCTTATACATTTGCCTTAAAATCATCTGTTGTCTCTTAGCTGCTAAAATAGGATTAACTAGGGGCGAATAATTAGATGGTGATTTAGGTATTCCAGTTAACATAGCAGCTTCTGCTAAGTCTAAGTTTTTAGCACTCTTATTAAAATAAAATTTAGCGGCATTTTCAATTCCATACATACCATGCCCATAATTTATTGTATTTAAATAGCCTTCTATAATTTGCTGCTTACTATAATGTACTTCTAGTTGTATAGTCAGCCACATTTCCTCGATTTTTCTTTCCCAAGTCTTATCAAAGTCTAGAAACAAGTTTTTTGCATATTGCTGAGATATGGTTGATGCTCCTTGCTTTGTAGTCCCTGCTTTAAAATTAATATAAAAAGCCTTAGCAATTCTCAGTGGATCAAAACCAAAATGTTTATAAAAGGTTTTGTCTTCTGTTGAAATAGTGGCACTTATTAGATAGGGTGATATTTCCTTTAAAGAAATCCATTCTTTAGAGCCTGTTCCCTGAAAAAACAAGTTATTAGTATTATCATACATAGCAAGAGCATTAGCACTCTTAATTGGCAACTTAGGGCTTAATTTAGCATATCCATACAAGCCTAATAAAATTAAAATAGCCAAAAACAAACTTAAAACACCGGCTTTAAAACACCTCTTTATCCACTTCACTAATCTTACCTCCAGCATTCTAATTTTAGTATCTCTATAAATAGTTAAAAATATGTATTCAAAAAATAAAACTTATGTTATAATTCGTGGTAAGTAATGTAAGAAGGAGAAAATTATGTCTAAAATAGCAGCTCAAGTATATTTGAAAAACAATAATAATGAGTATAGATATGAGACAAATGCTATCTATGATAAAGACTTAAATATTTTAAAATTTCAAGAATTATTACCAGTAAAAACCCAGATTCATATAGATATGAATAGTCTTCAAATAACCAGAGAGAATAAAGAATTAAAAATGATATTGACATTTGATAAAAAGCAAGCTAAAATCATGAAATGTGAGTTGAAGGGAATTAATCAAACATTTTCTTTCAAATTACAGACTAGAAAAATAGAAGTAAGCCAGCAAAAGTTTTTGGTAGAATATGATACTTATGTTGAAGATGAACTATTGGATCATATAATATTTGAGATAACATTTCAAAAAAATCTTATTTAAAAACTTTTAGATGACACTAATTAAATATGTATATGCATATAATGTCTTAGTTAAATTTATTTGAAACAGGAAACTGTTATATGGAGGAAATATGAGTATTAAAGAAATGACTAAAGATGATTGGGAGTTATTATCTAATAAAGATATTACTAATTTATTATTAACAGAAAAAGGTGCAACGAATACAGCTACTTTGTATAAAACTATTATTAAATTATTAAATTTACCAGCCTCAACTTTTGATGCTAAAATTGGGGATTACTACACATCTTTAACTACTGATAAAAGATTTATTTTATTAGAAGACGGGAAATGGGATTTAAAGAAACGTCATAGTTCAGATAAAATAGTGATTGTAGAAGATGATGAAGATGATGAATTAGAAGACTTTAAAGAAGAAGATGAATTGGCGGAAGAAGAAGCTGATACTTTTGATAAAACAGCGGAAGATGATGAAGAATTTGATGATGATGAAGATGACTTAAAAGATTTAGTTGTCTTAGATGAAGATGAACTAGAATTAGAACAATAATTCTGGTTTTTTTACCCAATTTATTTTATTTATAAATTAAGGTATGATATAATAAGTTCGACCAGAAAGGGTGAATAACATATGATAGATAGATTAGAATCAATTACTAGACGTTATAATGAATTGAATGAAGAACTAATGTTACCTACAACATTAAGTAATATTAATAAAACAAGGGAGCTATCTAAAGAAATGTCTCTTTTAGAAGATATTGTAATTTGTTATCAAAAATATAAACGTATTTTAACTGGTATAGATGAAAGTAAAGAAATGATGCATGATCCTGAACTTGGAGAAATGGCACATGAGGAACATATTAGTTTATTAGAAGAAAAAACTAAAGTAGAACAAGAGTTAGAAATATTACTAATTCCAAAAGATCCTAACGATGGTAAGAATGTTATTATTGAAATAAGAGGAGCCGCTGGAGGAGATGAAGCTAATATTTTTGCAGGAGATTTATACAGGATGTATCAGAAATATGCTGAGAGCGAAAATTGGTCAGTAGAAGTTTTAGATGAGATGGAGGGTTCTTCTGGAGGCTTTTCTCAAATTGAATTTATGATCAAAGGCAAGAAAGTTTATTCTAGATTAAAATATGAAAGCGGATCTCACCGAGTTCAGAGAGTACCTGCTACTGAATCTCAAGGACGTATTCAAACATCAACAGCAACAGTTCTAGTAATGCCAGAAGCAGAAGAAGTTGATATAGAAGTTAAAGAAGGGGACATTAAAATAGATGTTTATCGTTCTAGTGGAGCAGGAGGTCAGCATGTTAATACTACTGATTCTGCTGTTAGAATGACCCATTTACCAACAGGAATTGTGGTTACTTGCCAAAACCAACGAAGTCAGATTCAAAATAGAGAAAAAGCTCTACAAATGCTAAAGACTAAATTATATGAGCAGCGTTTAAGAGAAGCTGATGAGAAAGAAGGATCAGTACGCCGTAGCAAGATAGGAACTGGAGACAGAGCTGAGAAAATAAGAACCTATAATTATCCACAAAATAGGGTTACTGATCATAGAATAGGTTTCACTACGAAACAGCTAGACCGGGTAATGGATGGTGATATGGCAGAAATAATAGATGCTTTGATTAATGAAGACCAAAAAAGAAAATTAGCAGGAATTTAAAATGACAGTTGAGGTATTATTAACTAAAGGAAAAGAAAAAATTCATTCCAGTGAAGCTAAATTACTTTTAGCTAATTTATTAAACTGTAACCCACTTGAGTTATATAATCATTTAAATGAAGAAGTACCAAGTATAATTGCTAGTAAATTTTTAAGCCAGGCTGATCAAGTGAGAAATAAAGAGCCAATACAATATGTGATTGGGACAAGTAACTTTTACGGAAATATTTTTACAATTAATAAAAATGTTTTAATTCCTCGTTTTGAAACAGAGGAACTAGTAGAGAACACCCTAAACTTAATGACCTCTTTTTTCCCAAATGCTAAAACAGTAATTGATTTAGGCTGTGGAAGTGGAGTTATTGGACTAACAATTGCCTCTAAAAAACCAGAAGTAGAGGTGACCCTTCTAGATATTAGTTTAGAGGCCCTAGAGGTAGCCAAAGAAAATGCTAAGAACCTACACTTAAATGCTACTTTTATAGCAAGTGATATGTGGGAAAAAGTAGTCTCTAAATATGACGTTGTTGTTTGTAATCCCCCTTATATAAGAACTACAGATGATTTAGATGACTTAGTATTTAAAAACGAACCACATCTGGCTTTATTTGCGGGATTAGATGGATTAGATTGCTATCGTAAGTTCTTTAACGGTATTAAAGATCATCTAAACAAGCAGTACTTAATAGCCCTAGAAATAGGGTCTAGTCAAAAAGAAGAGGTATATAGTCTCCTAAAACTAGCCCTACCTAATTCACAAGTAGTAATAAAGTCTGACTTAGAGGGTAGAGATAGAATGATTTTTGCCTATGAAACAGATAAATAATAGACTTATTTGGATAAATATAAAGGATTTAACATTAATATGTCGAATCTTTTTTGTATAAATAAAAACTTATTCAAACTATGTATAGAAGTATTTAATGCCTATCATTATTAAAATAGAAAGAGTGATAACATGAAAAAATTTCTATGCTTAATAATTATTTTTGCCTGTTTCTTTAGCTGTTTAAATTCTAAAGCTGAAGAAATACTAATTCCTAATGATGCTATTCGTTTAAGAGTTATTGCTAATAGCAATACCCCAGCAGATCAGTCTTTAAAAATAAAAGTTCGTGATTTAATTCAAGTTGAACTATTTAATATTCTAAAAAATAGTCATAGTAAAGAGCAAACTAAGTCTTTAATTAAGTCAACAATACCAGAATTTAATAATATAATAGCTAGTGCTCTAAGAGATGCCAACCAATCTTTTACTATTAATTATGGTATAAATTATTTCCCTGAGAAAAATTATAAAGGTCTTACTTATGATGAGGGTAATTATGAATCCTTAGTTATCACTTTAGGAAGTGGGGAAGGTGATAACTGGTGGTGTGTTTTATTTCCACCCCTTTGCTTATTAGAAGCCGAAGAAGACTCAAAAACAACCGAAATTGAATATAAATTTTTAGTTGCTGAACTAATTGAGAAGTTTAAAGGTTCTTATTAGTTCTTTTTTTTCGTATGCTAAACTAGGAGTTGATGAACTAATGAATTTTATTTTATTATTACCCATAATTTGGGCAGGAATAGGTTTATCAATGGATGCCTTTTCTTTAGCTATTTTATACGGAACTGTTGGTTTAACTAGACATAAGGCAATTTTACTAAGCTTAATAGTAGGCATATTTCATTTTTTTATGCCCCTCTTAGGCTATTACTTTGGCAAGACCTTATTAACATTAATTAGTATTAACTCATCAGTATTAATCGGTATTATCTTTGTAATTATTTCCATACAAATGTTTCTTTCTTTAACAAAAGATGAAGAGGTAATGCCTCTGACCAGCCTTACTTCGTTTTTGATATTTGCATTTACTGTTAGTATAGACAGTTTTTCCATTGGGATAGGGCTCAGTGCTCTAAATAGCAGTATTTATCTGTCCTCTTCAGTATTTGCGGTATTGAGTGCATCCTTTACTTTAGTGGGATTAACTCTTGGAAAAAAATTAAGCAAAATATTTGGCAATATATCGATACTAATAGGAAGTATTATCCTTTTACTTCTAGGAGTCTATTACTTTTTTACTTAACACTGGTACGTAAAATATTAAGCCTTTTATTTGACTTGTTATTAAATTCAGATTATTATGTAAATAGGGTGATAAAATGTTAGTAAACAGTAAAAAAATTCTTGAAGATGCTAGACTTAACCATTATGCTGTACCTCATTTTAATATTAATAACTTAGAGTGGACTAAATATATTTTAGAAGTTGCAAACGATATGAATACGCCAATTATTCTAGGAGTAAGTGAAGGAGCCATTCGTTATATGGGTGGCGTAAATACTATTGTTGGACTAGTAACTGGTTTAATTAAGGATTTAAATATTAAAGTAGATATTTGTCTTCATGTTGATCATGGACCTAGTTTTGAAGTTTGTAAAATGGCAATAGAAGCAGGATTTACTTCAGTAATGATAGATGGTAGTAAATATCCTCTAGCTGAAAACATAGCATTAACAAAGAAAGTTGTTGATTATGCTAATAAATTTAATGTAACAGTAGAAGGAGAAGTCGGCTGTGTAGGGGGAACTGAAGATGGTGTAGCATCCTCTTTACTATATGCCTCTTTAAGTGACTGCCAAGAGTTTTATAAAGAAACAAAAGTTGATTCACTAGCACCAGCTTTAGGAAGCGTACATGGTCTATATAAAGGTGAACCTAATTTAGATTTTAAGACAATGAAATTAATTTCTGATGACTTAAAAGTACCATTAGTTTTGCATGGTGGGACCGGTATACCAGCTGATAAAATTAAACAAGCTATTTCCAGTGGCATCTGTAAAATTAATATTAACACAGAATTACAGATTGCTTGGTATCAGGCAGTAGTTGCTTTTATTAAAGAAAATCCAAATCAGTATGACCCTAGAAAAGTAATAAGTAGTGGAGAACTTGCCATAAAACAAGCTGTTAAAGATAAAATAATATTATTTAGTAACAAGTAGGGTCAAAAGTCTAGAACACTAATAGAATATATTGTACTAAGTATCCGGAGGTAAAAATGAAAATAATGAGAATCATTGGGAATAATAGTTTATCAGGTACTATTCGAGTTAGTGGCGCTAAAAACAGTGCAGTAGCATTAATTCCGGCCGCTATTTTAGCTAATGAGCCGGTTACTATTTGTAATGTTCCAGAAATTACTGATACTGATGCTTTAAGTGAAATATTAGAGTACCTAGGTGCAACAGTTAATAGAGCAAGTGAAAGTATAGTGATTGATTCTGCTTCTATTATGAATAAAGAAATTCCTGAATGTATTTCCAAAAAGTTAAGGGCATCTTACTATTTTATGGGGGCCCTACTGGGCAAATATAAACATGTGGATATGTATTTTCCAGGAGGTTGCTCAATTGGTAAAAGACCGATTGATTTACATTTAAAAGGTTTTGAATCATTAGGAGCTACTGTTACAGTAGTAGGTAATCGTTATACCGTAGCCGCTAAAGAGTTAAAAGGAGCCAATATATATTTAGACATAGCATCAGTAGGAGCAACAGTTAATATTATGCTAGCTGCTGTTTTAGCAACGGGAACAACTATTATTGATAATGCTGCTAAAGAACCAGAAATAGTCAATGTAGCAACATTTTTAAATAATATGGGAGCTCATGTTACAGGAGCAGGTACTTCTACCATTAAAATAGTAGGAGTTAACAAACTACATGGTTGTTTTAATGAAGTTATTCCAGACCGCATTGAAGCTGGCACATATGCTATAATAGGAGCTTTATGTGGCGACTATTTAAAGATAGACAATATAATTCCCAGCCATATGGAAGCTATAACTTCCAAGTTTCAGGAAATGGGTATTCCAGTAGATATAGGAGAAGATTATATTCTTTTAAGTAAAGTTGAGGAATATAGGCCTACTACTATTAAAACCTCTGTTTATCCAGGCTTTCCAACAGATTTACAACAGCCATTTACTGTTTTATTAACGCAGTGCCAAGGAAATTCAGTAGTAGAAGAAACCATTTGGGAAAATAGATTTATGCACGTTCCTAATCTTTCTAAAATGGGTGCAAGTCTCGCGGTAGAGGGAAATAAAGTCCTAATAAAGGGCCCTAGTAGGCTAATAGGGACGACTGTTGAGGCTACAGATTTAAGAGCAGGAGCAGCACTAGTAGCTGCAGCTTTAAAAGCAGAGGGAGAAACAGTTATAACAAATGTCGAGCATATTTTAAGAGGATACGAGGAAATAGTAGAAAAACTGACAAATGTAGGTGCTAAAATAGAGATAGAAGAAATAAACTAGAAATAGAAAGATCTCTATTTTTCTTTTGGAGGAGAGCACTTGAAATATTTATTAAAGCATAAAACAATTATCACTATTATATTAAGCTTAATCATTATTTTTTTAATCTACAGTGTCAATGCCGATAAGAAAATACGCTACATAGCTTTGGGTGACTCGTTAGCCGCTGGGCAAAACCCTTATGGAAAAATAGACTATGGATATACTGATTATGTAGCTAATTATCTAAATAAAAACTCATTACTTAAAACATATAGCAAAACTTTTGCTAAGAGTGGTTATAGAACCATAGATCTTAAAAATGATATTAATCAAAATAAAACCGTTAAATTAAAACAGGAAGATCTAAATATTAAAAAAGCTTTAAGAGAGGCTAATTTAGTGACACTTTCAATAGGCGCTAATGATTTTTTAGAAAAACTTAATAGTTCTATATATAGTGTTAATTTACCACCTGTAGAAAATTTAACTAAAATAGTAGATGAAGTAATTGACTCAGTGGATAAAACTATTGTACTTATAAAAAAATATGCTAAAGGTCATCTAATAGTCATAGGGTATTATAATCCACTACCTAAACTCCTAAATTCATCAACTAAACAACTAGATGAAGTATTTGCTTATGCTAAAGAAAAATATCAAAATATTTGTAATAAGAACCAGGCTACTTATATTGATATTTATGAACTAATGAAAAAGCACCCGGAATATTTGCCTAACTCCTTTGATATTCACCCAAATATTAAGGGATATGAAGCTATATCTAAGGAAATAATCAATGTTTTAGATAAAACAGTTAAAAATTAACTTGTCAATAGCAAATATTATTGTTATAATAAAAAAGCAATGAATTACTATGGCAAAAATTTGTCATGGCGGAAGGAGAGATACAAATGAAAGTAGGAATACATCCAGAATATAAGGATGCTGAAGTTACTTGTGCTTGTGGAGAAAAATTTATAACTAAATCAACCTTAGATAAGATTGAAGTTGAGGTATGTTCTAAATGTCATCCATTCTATACAGGTAAACAATCACGTACTTCTAAGACTGGTAGGGTAGACAAGTTTAATAAAAAATATGGTTTTGAAAATGAAACAGCATAAGCTGTTTTTTTGTGAAATAAATATTTATGACTTTAATCTAATTAGTTTTTTAAAATTATGGCAGGGGTGATATAAATTACTCTCTTTATTTTAATAAAAACTTTTTTCTTCCATATTTCTACCGTATTTTTATGATATACTAAAAACATAAAATAAAGGAGGAATAGTTTATGAAAATAGGAATAACCTGTGATCATGGAGGATTTAAATTAAAACAAAAACTAGTAAAATATTTTTACACTAAAAAAATAGAAGTAATAGACTATGGAGTAGATAGTTTTATCTCAGCAGATTACCCCATTATGGCTTTTAATTTAGGCAAAGAGGTAATAGCAGGAACAGTTGATTATGGAATTGCCATTTGCAGTAGTGGCATTGGTATTTCTATAGCCTGTAATAAGATAGATGGAATTAGATGTGCTAAAGTAGATAATCCTATGGAAGCTCGTGCTACTAGACTTGATAATGATGCTAATATATTAGCCTTAAATGGTACTATGCCTACTTATAGGGCTCTTGATATTGTAGATGTGTTTTTGAAAACCGATTTTTCTAACGAAGAAAGACATATTAGAAGAATTAATCAAATAACTGATTATGAAAAAAACCGTTACATTAAACCAAAAAAACCTAGAGTAAAATTAGAAGAAACTCAAAAAGAGACAGAGGTTATAACTGATGAGTGCTAAATTTTTAGTTTATCTATTTACAACACCTATTGTTATCTATGCAATGGATTCTGTTAATATAAACCAAATTTTTAAAAAAAATAAAGTCTATCAAGCCAGGATTTTTTATGCATTATTGGGACTTTCTTTAATTTACCTAATTGCCAACTTTATTTATGATTTATTTTTATCATCAAAATTTATTTAAAGTATGTATAAAAGTTTCATCATCTGTCCAAACTCTTAATGAGGTGGAAAAAGATGAAAAGAAAACTGAAACTAAAGTCATTTGTTATACCAGTAATTTACACAACTACAGCATTTGCCTTAGTACTAAGTATTTTCTTTATGACTAAGACATTAGAGTCTAATAAAGAAGAGGAATTAACTTATGTATCTAACGCAATATCAGAACAAGAAATTCCTGTTATAAGTGTAGAAAAAGTTATTCTAAGACCATATTCAGATAGTAATATAAAAGCAGCTAAATACTTTTATGATTATCAATCGGAGCAGTCTAAGCAAGAGAACTCACTTATTTATCATGAGAACATGTATATGCAGAATTCAGGAGTAGATTATGTCTTAGAAAATAAATTTGATATTTTAGCTATTCTAGACGGTACTGTAATGGAAGTAGAAGATACTGAATTACTAGGTAAAACAATTAAAGTAAGACATGACAATGATTTAATTAGTGTTTATCAGAGTTTAAGTGAAACAAGTGTTAAAAAAGATGATACAATTAAACAAGGTCAAACTTTAGGTAAGAGTGGAACTAGTATTTTAAATAGTGAATTAAAAGATCACTTACATTTTGAATTGTTTCATAAAGGACAAGTAATAGATCCTGAAGTATGTTTTGATAAAAAAGTCAGCGATTTATAGAAATCGCCTTTTTTTCTTCATAAAACTAATTCTTTACATATAATTTAGTAAGGAAGAAGGTTTATATGAATAATTATATGAAAGAAAGGGTGCTAGCAGAAACAGCATATATGCTTGAAACAAAGAAAACTATCAGAGAAGTAGCTACTTTTTATCACATTAGTAAAAGCACTGTTCATAAAGATTTAAATGAAAGATTAGAGATACTAGATAATCGTTTACACACTGCCATAAAGGAGATATTACTTAATCACACTGAAACTCGTCATCTTAGAGGTGGTGAATCAACTAGGATTAAGTATCTAGAATTAAAGCAAATAAAGTAGCAAAATTGGAGGAAACATAATGAAAGATATTGGAATAGACTTAGGTACAGCAAATGTTGTAGTTTATGTAAAAGGTTTAGGAATAGTTTTAAATGAACCAAGTGTGGTAGCTATTGATGTAGACACTAAAAAGGTCTTAGCTGTTGGTAATGAGGCTAATGAAATGCTTGGCAGAACTCCTGGTAAAATAAAGGCTATTAGGCCCATGAAAGATGGTGTAATAGCAGACTTTGAATTAACTGAAGCTATGCTTCAACATTTTCTTAAAAAGGCCATAGGTAAAAGGCTGATTAAACCTAGAATTTTAGTCTGTTGTCCTGCTAATATTACTGAAGTAGAGAAAGCCTCAATTAGAGATGCTGCCGAACGAACAGGGGCAAGACGAATCTATTTAGAAGAAGAACCAAAAGTAGCGGCAGTAGGAGCTGGCATGGACATTGCTAAGCCCAGTGGAAACATGGTGATAGATATTGGTGGGGGAACGACTGATATAGCTATTTTATCTTTAGGAGGCATAGTTACTAGTGATGCTATAAAAATAGCCGGTACTACATTTGATAATGATATTGTTAAATACCTTAAAGATAAACATAAAATTTTAATAGGAGAGCGAACGGCTGAACAAATAAAAAAAGAAATAGGAACAGTATATAAACCAAAAGCAGAAACAAAGATGGATGTAAAGGGAAGAGATGCTGTTACAGGATTACCCAAGACTGAATCTATTAATTCAGTAGAGATTTTAGATGCTTTAAAAGATGATGCTATGAAAATAATTTATACAGCAAAAGCTGTTTTAGAACAAACTCCCCCAGAGTTATCTGCAGATATAGTGGATAAGGGTATTATTCTAACCGGAGGAGGGGCTTTATTAGAAGGATTTACTAGCCTTTTTGCTTCTGAATTAAAAGTGCCTGTCTTTATAGCAGAGAACCCTTTAACTTGTGTAGCAGAAGGTACTGGTATAATGTTAGAACATTTAGAATTACTGGATAACTAACCTATAAAATAGGTTTTTTCTTTTATATTTTCTGAATGTTTGCTATAATTTAATTACCAAGGAGTGATAATATGTTTGGTAATACAGTAACTGATGTATTAAAAATGGTAATAACTACCTTTATATTTAGTGCTCTAATTATGCCGTTAATGAAAAGAATTGCCCATCATATAGGCGCAGTAGATGTTCCTAGAGATGATGAAGGTAAGAGACATATTCATACTAAGCCAATTCCCAAATTAGGAGGAGTAGGCATTTTTATTAGTTTTCTTTTTGGTTATATGATATTTGGTGTTCATAGTGTTAAAATGAATGCTATTTTAATCGGGGCATTTATTATAGTATTAACAGGTATTATAGATGATGTTCATGATTTAAGAGCTTCAAGAAAATTAATAGGGCAAATTATTGCTGCTATGATTGTAACTATTTATGGAGGCATTTTAATTGAAAACATCACAGCTTTTGGCCTTCCTACTATTGAATTTGGTATTTGGGCTTATCCTATAACTATTTTCTTTATTGTTGCATGTATTAATGTTATTAATTTAATCGATGGAATAGATGGCTTAAGTAGTGGTATTTCATCTATTTTCTATTTAACAACCGGAATCATCTGTATTTTCCAAATGCGCGCTGGTAGCTTGGAAATGATGCTTAGCTTCATTATGCTAGGAGCAACACTAGGTTTCTTATTACATAATTTCTATCCTGCTAAAATATTTGCGGGTGACTGTTCAATGTTTATGGGGTTCATGATTGCTATAATTTCTTTATTAGGTTTTAAAGGTACAGCGTTTACAACCTTATTTATTCCACTTAGTATTATTGCTATTCCTATCCTAGATACATTATTCGCTATCATTAGGAGACTTCTTAAAGGACAAGCCCCATTTTCAGCTGACAAACAGCATCTACATCATCAACTGCTAGGAATGAACTTCTCTCAAAGGACCACAGTTTTAATTATTTATGGAATAGATATTTTATTCGCTCTGACTTCCATATTTTATGTATTAAAAGATCCTTTAATAGCAAAAATTATTTATGCAGTATTATTTGTTATTATATTATGGTTTGTTTGCTATACAAATATTATTACAGAGAAAAGACCACCAAAGTTAGGTGAAATATCTAAAAAACTTAAGGAAAAAGGAACAAGAACTTAGATTCGTGTTTTTTTTGTCTTTTTTTGGCAAAATATGGTATTATTACAATATGATAGGAAGTGGTATAAATGTTGAACTTTATCATTTGTGATGATAATTTAGAATTTGCTAAACGGATGGATACCTTAATTAATAATTTTATGATGAATTATGATATAGATAGCAAACGAATTTTATTAAATGGTTATGGAAAAGAATTTAAAAAAATAGTTAGTTCAGATATTGGCTTTAAAGTTTATTTCCTAGACATTCAAACGAAAAACGGCTCAGGTTTAGATGCCGCTAGATGTATAAGAGAAGAATATGATGATTGGGTATCTATTATCGTTGTAGTAACTGCTTATAATCAGTACAAATATGACGCTTTAAGTAATCGTTTATATTTATTAGATTATATTAATAAATTAGATAATTGTGAAAAGAAGATAGGAGAAGTATTAACTCTGATTATGAAACACTACGATCATAGGGAAAAGACCATTACTTATGAGTATAGTCATATTATTAAGAAAGTAGAATATAGACATATAATTTATATTGAGAAAGAACCGGATTCTAAAAGATGTTTAATTAGAACTATTTATGGAGAACAGCTTATTAATAAAAACTTAAACCAAGTTGTTGAAATATTAACAGAGGATAGAAGATTTATGAAAGTAAGTAGAAGTATGATTATTAATCTAGATCAAATTAGAGAGTTTGATATGCTAGAATCTAAAATAACTTTTAAAAATGGAGAAGTTAATTATTTAGTATCTAGAGATTATAGAAAGGAGTTGAGAGCCCGTGTGGGAGTTGCTGATTAGAATTATTGCTAGTTTTATCATAACAGTGTTTAGCTTTTTTATCATGAAAAAAATCATAAAATCAGAATGTATGATAAAAACCTGGCAGCTAATAGTTATTATGATTTGTGTATCGTGCATTACCCCTTTATTTAGTAATGCGAGTTATTCTATTATAACCCCAATTTTATCCTATATACTTTTAGTAATTATGTGTAAATTTGTATTTAAGATAAGTCTATTAAAAAGTGTAATAATAGCGGGTGTATTAATGATAATTCTATTTTTATCTGAAACTATACTAACTATATTTGCTATGAATATAATAAAGACGACTGATCCACGAAACAATTTTATAATTATGATTATATTAAATATATTAGTTGGAATAGTTGGTTTACTTTTTATACATATTCCATTTATTAATACTATAATTTATAATTTTACTGAAAAAATTATAGAAACAAAAATAGGCAAAGCTATAGCATTTATTATATTAACAATTTCAGTTAGCAGTTTATTATTCTTTGTTGTAACTAGTAATTTTACTTTCAATGCTCAAAGTATAATTAGTTTAATAGTTATTGGACTATTTATCTTCTTATTTTTATTATATATGCAGGAACAAAATGAATATAATAAGCTTCATAATAATTATGATTTATTACTTAATTATGTCAGTGATTTTGAAGAATGGATTGATACTGTTGAATTAAATAAACATGAATATAAGAATGATTTGGCAGTACTAAGAATGAAGGTTACCGATAAAAGTGTTAAAGACTTTAT
>JAVWCU010000002.1:0-2230 GCA_036648855.1 Bacilli bacterium | reverse complement strand
GAAATGTATGAACTAAATAATCAGTTAAATATTGTAATTAGTAACAGTTTTAGAGGAGAAGTAAATATCAATCAACTAAGTGAAAAAGGTTACACCACTAAAGGTAAAGGACATGGAAAAGGCTTGCATTTTGCAAATAAAATAGTTAAAAATAATGATAAATTTACAGAAGAACATAGAGTATGTAATAATTTGTATGTACAAAGACTTTATATAAATAATAATTAACTCCACAAAAAAACATCCTCACCATTAAGTGAAGATGCTTTTTAATTAGTCATTAAATGATTTTACACCAGTTGGTTCATCTAAGAAAATAAACATGCAACCAGTACTAGCAGCGCTAGAAGCTAACATAGCAACAGCAGCGATAGCTAAAGATAAAAATTTCTTCATAATCTAGACCTCCTCTTTATTCTATGATAAGTATATTGCTATACTTCTCATCATTATTAATTTGCCTTACCATTATTATAAGGCTGACCAAGTAGTTTATATGTAAGCGGACTAATCACAATTGCTTCAATGATTAGTGCAGATAGTAACATAGTTTGAATCATTGTATTTGGTACAATAAATAAGGCTATGGTAAAAATGATTCCAGTAATTAAGGTTGCAACTTTGCGTATTATTCTTTTTTTCTCATTTTTAAAAGGCCTTTTTTTCGTATCCGCTGGAGCATACAATAAGTAAAGAACTAAACAACATAAACAAATTACCCCTTTAATAATAGGCAAAATACTTATATGCAATAATATGTATGGAATTACGATGAAAAACAATATAGAAGTTATTAAACAGCTAGTACTATTTTCAGCGTGAACTCCAAAACCCGTATAACGAATGATATTAAATAGAACCAAAAGTATTAATACTTCAAGTGCTATGTGCAGTAAAAAAGCTAAACCTCCAATTACTATCAATTTAGTAATTGTTAAGTAAACACCTTCTAAACCATATCTTAATCTGTCTAATTCATCCTCTGTATAAGGAGCATGGTAATGCTGAATTAAACCTAAAGATTTTATTAAAAACTGCTCTTTCATACTACATACCTCGTATCTTTTAGGGTAATTTCATTATAACAACAAATTTAGAACTAACTTAGGTTTTCCCTCAATAGGTATAATTTACCAATTTTTGGTAAAAACAGTAACGATGAGGTTAACTTTAAACGGAAAAAGGACATAGATATACCCAAACAGGGAAAAGTTCTTCAAACAGTCCCAAACCTTGATATGATTTAAAGGCAAAAAGGAGAGAAATACATGAAAACAGATACATTAGATAGTGAAACATTGGTAAGGGGCAGAGTAAAGTGGTTTAACGGATCAAAAGGTTATGGATTTGCTTCATATGAAGATAGGGATGATATTTTCATTCATTATTCGGCAATTGACTATGAAGGTTATAAAACTTTATCAGAAGGTCAACTAATAGACTTTGAATTAGTAGAAACAACAAAAGGTTTACAAGCTATTAATATAAAACCAGTAGTAGAAGAAACCGTAACAAATTAAGGGAATACGTTAGCAACGTATTTTTATTTTAATCATGAAAAATTATGTAAAAAAGCTATTTTAGTGCTGAAATTCCTATAAAATGTGCTATTATATAAATAGGAGGGTGATGTCAATGAAAATTATTATGCGAGGAGAAAAAATTAAGATTACTGAAGCTATGACTACTTATGCTACTGAAAAGCTTAGCAAGTTAGATCGGTATATTGAAAAATCAGATAGTGCAAATGCTCATGTCGTAATAAAAATAAGAAATCATCAAGACAAAGTTGAGGTAACAATACCTTTAAAATCTTTTATCCTAAGAGCTGAAGAGGCCCAAGATGACTTTTATGCTGCTATAGATGTTGTGGTAGATAAGTTAGAAAGGCAAATTAGAAAGAATAAAACAAGATTACAATCTCAGATGCTAAAAGAGAAAAAGGATTTTATTTTTGATTATGTAGATAATGATGAATCTGAAACTTTAGAGACCATTGTAAAGAGGAAAGTTGTCGAGGTTAAACCTATGACTGAAGAAGAAGCTATTTTACAAATGGAGTTATTAGGACATCAATTTTATTTATTTAAAGATACGGATACAAATAAGCCTCTAGTTGTTTATAAAAGGAAAGATGGCAACTACGGAATTATCGAAGCTGAGTAAAAGTATTACAATGTGAAAGAATAAGGAGAAAAACCTTTTATTCTTTCCTTTTTTTTGATAGAAT
>JAVWCU010000001.1:0-79031 GCA_036648855.1 Bacilli bacterium | reverse complement strand
GTTGTTATGTTATCTATAGATAAATCTCCTCTAGGTGTTAAATAAAAATCTTTCAATGATTACACCTCCTATTTATCTTCATCTTTTTTAGATTTTTCTATATAATGTTTTCTAATATCTTCTTGCATATCTAAGTTTTCTATTTCCATTTGTTCTGGAGGAAGAGGTATGTTAAGTCTTTGAGAAAACATTGGTGTAGATATAGGTCTTCTCATTAGTACTCATTTTTTTAATGTATGTTCATAAGTTTTTACAAGAACTGTTCCATCCATCATCATTCCACCTATAATGTTTCCACCAGTATCTCTAAAATCTGTTAGATCTATTAATTGACTATTAAATTTATGTCTATTAATATTTATATCAGCAGTATTAATATCTGTTACAACAGCTGAATGATGTTCCATTAATGAATTAAAATTAATGCATCCCTCAGCATCTTGTTTAATTTGTGAATACTTCCCTGCTGACATACTTATGCTTCCATCTTTACGAACTACTATTGAACTATTAGAGTCAGGGCTGACAAAGCCCCAATCTCCTTCTGTATCTATTTTTCCAGTTTTGTTTTTAGTAGTATTATGTAAATTAGCTTTATTCTTAGTTTCTTTAGTTGCCATATGTTCAACTCCTTTTTTTAAATTCCTATGAATCCTCCAAAATCAGAATATGAAGAATATTCATCTCCTGTTTTAGTATCTGAATTACTTGCTAGTTTTTTATCTACAACAGATAATATTCTAACAGTTTTTCCTATTTCTTGAATTTCTACATAATCTCCTTTTTTAGGAAACCCTTTGAATAATCCTTTTTCATTTTTTACAGGAACATTAGATTTTACAACTTTAATTCCATCAATATTTCTATATGATACTGTACAAGTTTTAGTATCTTTATTTCTATCTATAACCTCCCCAAGTTTTTCTTGGGTAAGGTTATATTTATTATATGGTGATATAACATTATTTTTAAAATTGTTTTTAAAATTACTCATTATTATTTTTTCTCCTTCATTCTACCATTATCATTTTTAACTGGAGCGTTAACGATAATTACAAATCTTTGTCCATATCCTTCTTGGAATCCTGTTTCATAGTCTTCAGACTCTTTATACTTTTTAAAGCCAAACAATTCATGAGTTTCTGTTTTATTATCTTTAGTCTTAGTAGTATAAGTAGTCTCTTCTTGTACTTTAGTTAAAGCTTTTTCTAAATTACTATCAAAGCCTTGATATTCTAATATAAAACAGAATCCTGTATTTTTCCATTTAGTTTCGTCATTAAATCTAGCACCAGATTTAAAATGTGTTTTTCCCATTAAAGATTTTTCAGTTACTAATTTTTGAAGTATGTAAATAACTTCTTCTTGAACAAGTGGAGCATCAATTACTGTTTTACTATTTTTATTACTAACTACTACTGGTACTTTTTCATTTCCATATTCAAATTGAATATTAGCCATATGAGTATAAGCTTTGTTGTGAGAAATTATTAATTTATCTTCAGTTATAGCTTTTTGTAATACGTCATCTTTTTCAAGATAATATAAGTTTCTTATTTTCTCATTTGTTATAATTTTATTTAGTTTTACATCTTTTATTTCATATTGCTTATGTGTTTCATCTTTTTTATCAGTTATAGTTTTGCTTTTAATTCTAGGCTTAGTCATTAATGAATAAGCATGATTACCTTTGTTTGCATAACTTCCAGATATGTCGTTAAATACATTTTGTTTAAAGTCTTCACTTTCTTTATTTATAGCATGATCTGGATTATTAGGATCTGGAAGACCAAGGTCTTGTCTTCATTCAGCACTTAAACTATCTAATATACCTAAGTCAACAAATGTACCAGTTATCCAATCACCCCATTTAAAGAATGAATTTTCTCCACCCCAGCTTCTTATAGCATCAGTTGTTTCAAGTATCATTCCTTGTATAGAGTTAAAACCTTCTTGTACAGGATACATTGCTACTGAACCTTTATGACCATTCATACCAGCTATAAAAGGCTTACCAAATCTTTTAAGAGGATATACATCTACCGCTTGAATAGATTGCATCCATCTTGTAAACATTTCTTTAGCGTTTCTTACAAAGACTTCTGCGACAAGTCCAACTGTTATATCTAATAAAATAGTAGCTCAATTTAATTTAACAGCTCTAATAACAACTGACATTAAATCTTCTATAACGTCTCCACCTCTTAAAGCTTTTATTATGCTAGGTGATTTAAATCCTATTTTGTCATCATTTATAACATTTTTAAATCCATTGAATAACTCATCCATTCCATTTAATTTAAGCTTGTCTCCTTTTTTAAGAGCTTTAGCTATTTCATCATCTTGGAATAATTCTGATAATACTTTACTTTTATCTGTACGCTTTCCAGCTATAACATCATCTATTAAATTTTTAGTTTTTGGATCATATTCTATTTCACTGTCATTAATATCTTCTACGAATTTTGCTAAATCTATAGAATCTAAATTTTTATTCATTGATTTTTGTAACTTATCAAATTCCAATTTCATAGCATCTGAAGCAGCTTTTATACTTTCTTCTGAATGAGAACTAGTAAGACCATAGTTATCTTTTTTAAATGCTTTCATCATCATTTCTGCAAATTCATCTGGTTCGAAACTATTGTATTTCCCAAATAGTTTTATGAAATCATCGAAGCTATCATCTAACGTGTTAAGAGTCCCTTTTGCTAAATCATCTATTAAGTAAGTAAATCTATTTAATTTTAAATTTTCATCACTAGGCATAAAGTTTAGATTTTCAAATAATTGTTTAGCTGTTGGATGTGTATCTAAATAGTCTGACATACCACTAGATACACTCATACCTTCGGCTAAATCATTAAGTCTTTTACTTGCTCCATACATTATATTAGATTTTGCAAGAGATACTGCTAGTTTATTATTAACTGAAGCTGACCATAAATTATGTGCAATGTTACTTGTTACTGCAACTTTCAATACACTACATATAGTGTTTAATAAACCTTGAGAACTTGGCTCCATTTCATCTTGATGTCTAGCTATAACATCAGGCATTATAGATGTTGTAAAGCCTTGAGAAGCTGATAAAGTATGAACTACTGCTTCTACTTCAAACATTCCCATCATATCTTCATATGTATCGTACATGTAAACTCTATCATGAGGTTTAACTGAAGGATCTCCTATTATACCTAAGTCTCCTTGATACATATCTTTAACAGAATCTCTAAGAGCATTTGCTGTTACTCTTCATGCTAAAGCTTTATTTACTTTATCATCATTTGAATCCATTGCCCATTTTTCACTTAAATGAGTGAACACAGGTATATCTATTCCTCCATTACCATCTGCTAAAAGACCAGTATCTATTGTCATAGATTTTTGATACTCTGGATATATATTCATGTCTAAATATATTGGACCTACTGTAGATTGTTCTCTTCCTCACCATGGAGATGAAGCTTGCCACATACCTACTGCATTAGTTCTCATTTGAGATTCTGATGCTTTTATAGAGTTATATATAATATCATTGTATGAATCATAATAATGAAATTGTTGGAAAGGCTTACGCTTTTCTAATACTTTGTTGTCTACTACTTTATATTCATAAGCATAATAATGATTTGGTTTACCAAGGAATATTGTACTTCTAAATCCAAAATCTCTTACCGCACCAATATATCCTAGACCGCTATTCGCACATAAATGTAATATATCTCAAAGAGTTTTATCTTGTAAGCTAGTATTTATTATTGGGCTTGCTTTAGGAGCATAAGATGTATTTCCTAAATCATTCATACCTTTTACTAATGTTGCATCACTTACTTCATATAAGTTTTGTACAGGTTCTCCCAGTTCAAATATACCATCATATCTAGGATCACCAAAATGCATAATACCAAATGGATTATCATTAAACCATCTACCATCAAAAGTCTCATTAGCAACTTTCTTTCAGCCACCATGTTTAGCTGTTAATAGCTTTGCTAGTAAATCTCTAGGAGTTTCTCCACCTTTTGCAAGCGAACCTCTTATATCTTTAAATCATGTACACATAGTTTGTGAAGGATCTAAAGAAGTTACTTCCATTTCTCCAAAAGCATTTAAAGGATTTGTAAGTTCATGTCCATCTCCTTGAGCAACTATTTGCACAACTGTGCCTGCATCTATTTCAGCTATTTTTCCATTAAATACTATAGGAAGCTTTGAACCATCTCCACTATATCCGATTCTTACATGAATACGAACTCCTGGTTGTAACTTAACTCTATCAGGAACAGTTTGTCTAAGTCTAAGAGCTTTCTCTTTTTCAAAATAAGATTGAGGCGAGAATATAGAGTCAAACACATCTCTAAGCCCATATGTATCTAGATATTGTTGAGAAGTAGTTATATCTGATTCTGTAGTATAACTGTTGAACATATTATTCATTGTTATTGTACAAGTATCAGCTGCTATCTTTCTAGATTTAACAACTTGTATCTCACTTATAGAATTCATATTGTAAAAGTTATCATGTAATTTTCATGAGCCTATTTTTCTACCTTCATCAACAAACACTACATAATAAGTTGGGAATGCTCTAACAAGTCTTCCTCTTTTATCATGTACTAGCATGTCATAGAATGAATGCAATAAGTAAGCTCTAGGATCTTCAGATGCTGCTATATATACATCTTTCATCATACTATTCATAAGTTGTTGAGATGCAGAAACATTGGCTTCATTTCCATTTTCATTTTTTAATGTCATTCCAGCTCCAGCTAATGCTGTTAAGAATTTGTATATCTTATTATTCGCATCACCAGATTGCTCTGAACCTTCTACGTATCCTGTTAAATTATCTAAAGCATTATAATCCCTAGACTTAAATAGATTATATACATTAGGATCATTTTCTGTAACCGCAGCAGCAAATGGATATATTAGTCTAGCACATAAAGCTTTTTCAAATGACTTTTGAATTTCTAATACAAGATTACTCATATCCTCTTGAGAAATTCCAAGAGCTGATAATTCGCCTAACGCATCACTATTCATTTGAGGCGGTTGTGCACCAGCCGTAGGAACTATAGGAATAGGATTATCTTGTATGTATTTATTATAAAAGTATGCGAAATTTTCTAAGACAATGTCTATCTCAGAAAATATAAGTCCATCTAATATCATCTTTTTTAAATGTGTTAATACTATTCTCATGAAAGCTTCGGCATTAGATTCTCTACTTAAAGCAATAGATTTTTTATATTTTTCTAATGTTTTTTTATCGTTATATAAATTATAATAAGGATCTAAAAATCCAGCATTTATATATTGATAAGAATCTTTATCTTTATTTTCTTTGTCTCTATATATTTCATCATGGTATCTACCTTTATATACAATGGAAGTATCTTCTCTCATCATTATATTTGAAATAGCATCAGAAGACGGATACGATTTTATTCTCCACGCACCAAAGTTTTTACCAAGTTTAACTCCATTGGATATTTTTGAAGCTAATTTTGGAGAACCTTCTTTACGTTCCTCTTCTATATAAGGCATTAATACTTTAGACATATCTCCGTAGTCATCAGCTGGATGTTTTATACCATTTGAATCTGTATATGCATTTCTATCTTGTGCATAATCATAATTCCCAATATCTGCATTACAATAATAATGATTAGGTTGCCATCTTATACCAGTTGCTTTGTCTTTATATTCTTCTGAACCACTAAGAGCACATCCAGAAGCGAATAAGAATCCTGCTAAATATGATAATGGATTTAATTTTTTATAGTACTTTTCAGTGAATTTCTCTTGATATGCTTTAGCACTATTAGGATTATCTATATCTCAATATACATCTTTTAACTTTTTAATTTTTAAAGTAGGGCATAAAAGTTCTATTAATTTTCTACCATATTCATTATCTATAAAAACAGCATTGATAGCTCTTTCAGAAGCAGTTTGATAATCATTTATGTAATTACTTTCATCGCCTTTTTCATCTTTGTATTTTATAGGCTCATCTAATATCTTATTTATGTATTCTATAGCTAAAGCCCTTTTCTCTTTAACATCTTGTGCATAAAGATTATCTTCTTTATTTTTAATAGCTTTGTTTGTGCTAGGGTCGCATAAAGGTCCTTTAATACCAGGTTTAATTTCCCACCCGTCAGCTACATCGCACATCGTTAAGAAATTAAGAACATCAACTTCTTCTAAAGTTTCTTTTAATTCTTCTTCAGTTCATCTAGAATTTTCTGCTTTTGTTTTAGCTACTTCTGCATGATTATCTAGTATAGCTTGATATTCTTGAGCATTGTCATTATCATCATTAACACTCATTCCAAATGTGGCTTCTATTTTTCCAGTAAGCTCCACTCCTAAAACATCATTGAATTTAAAACTATGTAAATCTTCTTTTCCATCTTTGCTATTTAAAATTTGTTTAGATATTACATCTTTTACACTTTTTTTGATTATCAAAGAAGAGTATGGATATGCATAAGTTATATAAAAATCTGGATCTGGATAAGTTCTATTATCTCCTGTATATTTTACAAATCTCCAACCAAGTTTAGCCATTTCTTCTATTGTAGGCAAATCTAAATCTGGATACAATTCTGCTTGAGATAAAGCTGTTTCTACAGCAAAGTATTTCTTTATAGCTAAGTTAGATGATTGTAAATCTACATCTCCACCAAAAGGTTTTACATCTAATCTTCTAAGAGCTTCTCTTTGTCTTTGCGTTCTATCTACTGAAGTAAGTCTCATGGATATAGAATAAACACCAGGGTAGCCGTCTACAGTGTCAATTTCAATAGCATCTATTAAAACTTCAGACACACTTATAAGTCCAGTAAATTCACTTTTAATTTTAAGAGGCCATGCAGGTAAGACTCTTCTGTATTTTTTAGAAGTAGCACTAGCCATTATTGGTAATTGATTAAGCATACTTACTACAACTAAATCATCAGTCATTAATTGTATTTCTATTGTAGAGTCTGTTCCTCCTAAGAATTGTGGTCCTACACCTTCAACAGCTTTTAAAGATATATCAGTAAATGTATTTGACATATTGCTAGATAAAACATTCACTCTAACATCTTCTAAATATGGAACAAAAGGCATATTAGCTGGATTCTTATAATCTCTAACATAGAAATCTACGGCTTTATTATATTCATTTCCATTTATATCTCCGCCTTCTTCGTCCTCTTCTCCTTCTTCATCTTCCATAGCTTTTTCAATTTGAGATAAAGCTGAAAAATCAAAGTCTGAAGATTCAAATTTAAGAGTATCTGTATTGGTATTACTTGTTCCATCAGAACCTGTTATAAGTGTACAAATTACTCCACCTGCACCATTAGTAACATTTGTACCATCCGGTACTTTAAATAACATTGAGTATCTTACTCTGATTTGATTATCTTTCCATATTTTATCTATTGATACAGCATTATCATCTTTAGTTAATGCTTCTTTAATAGAGCTTAAATCATCATCGCTTAAAGTGCTTGTATTTAATGCTATATTAAAATCCCAACATAATTCATAGCTTTTTTGACCACTGTTCCAAAAGACTGTTTCATTCATTCCAAGTCCTGTCATATAGCCAGGATCATTTATTTGATCAAAGAAAGCATTTCTAATTGGTTGTAAGTAATCTCTTTTTAATTCATCTTGCTTTATTATTTGACCTCAATCATTATGTTGTTTATCACTAACAAAAAGCATAGAATTTTCACCATTAGAATCAGATACATTTTTTCTTCTCATTCCTTGTCTTTTGCCATTAGGAGTTTCATCTTCTATCATAGTTAAATTATTGAATCTTGGTACATCTAGTTTTATTTTGCCATTAGTTTTACTTCCACCTATAAAATCAGTTACAGCATCTTTAAACGGAGAAGTCTCAATATTCATATCACTTAATCTAGTATATAGAGTAGATAATTGTCCACAAAACTTTTTAGCTTCTTCACTAAGAGGAACATAAGCTTGATCTGTATAATAATTTTTATCTCTATCTTTTTTTACTTGTAAAGCATTTTGTAGCCATACTTCATCTGGAATATAAAAACTTATTTCACTTCCCATTCCTGGAGGTGAACAAAAATCATATCTTTGGAATGTATTTTTTTTAGTATAGAATTGTAAATTATGTTCATAGCTACCATATTTTAAATCATACTCTATTAACTTTAAATCCTCACCTGCCATTATACTTCTTTGATAATAATATCTAAATATATCCCAATTAAAACATTTTGCAAAAATAGGATTTAATTCAGCTATATTACCAGTTTCTTCTTCGTAGTCATCTATAGGTAAATCTGGCATAAATGTTCTATAGTTAAATTCTCTAAGAGTAAGTACTACTCTAAATAATCTCGGAAAACCTTCAACTGTTTGTATATTTATATTTTGCATACTAACAGCTTCTATTCCAAGTACATCATTTATATATCCATTTTCTATTGGAAGAAAAGGTGTAACTCTAAATTGTGCAAGTAAACTTCTAAGTCCATTCATGTAGTAAGTTAAAGATTCTCCTGAAGGAGTCTCAATCTTGTAAGGTATACCATTAATACCAGCATCTTCATAGAAATATAGAGTAGTTTCTAACATCTGTTCATTTTGCCCCATTTGTTTAGTCATAGTACCTTTACTTCTCATATTAGGAACTCTTTCATACGCTACTTGAGTTATATTTCTTATGCTTTCTGGTGGAACTAACATCATAGTATCACCAATCATTAATGCACAATTTCTACTTTCTGTAAAATCTATTCCTGTTAATCTTTTATGCAATTCTATTCTTTTCTTGTAAGATTTAGCTGTTAAATTGTTAAAGCTATCAACATATTCTAAATTGTTTCTATCGTAAGACCAAGTTTTGAATACATCAGATAAACCAGCTCCTATATTTTGAAGTTCTGGTGAAGAATTATAACTAGGGTTAGCTACTGAATAAATAGACTTTGCTAAAACCTTTTTATTTAGGTTTATCCATCTTGATTCTCCACCCACTTCTTCTCTTACATATATAGCTCCTAAAGAACGACCGTATGTATCTGTACCATACGGTAAATAAGAATAGTTAGTTTGATGAACATCTTTATATGACTTACACCATTCTTGCAACATAAAGTCAACTGTATCATCTAAATAATATAAACTATTAAAAGTCATATTCGTAGTTGGAGATTTTTTACCAGAATTTAATCCATTAGCATTTAAAACAAGCAAGATATCACTTGCTGAACTTAATGTTTCTCTAACAATGTCTTGACAGTTATAACCATCTATTATGCCTTGAGCAGTCGAATCGTCTTCAAATACTACTGTATGATATTCATATTCTGAATTAGGATTTTTAATTTTATTTGGTAAATCTTTTCTTATCTCTTTGTATATTATTCTTCCTTTGTCGTCTTTAACTTTAAGCATTGTTAAAACTTCATCATCTGGACGTTCTAATACTTTTGTTTTATCTTTGTTAACAGAATGTTTTAAATAAGACACTTTTTTGTTTTTCTTAGCCAAAGCTTTTACTTCTTTAAAAGTCATATCTACTTTTTTTCATCCAGCATCTTTAGTAGGAACAGCTTGGATTTCAAAGTGAGGAAGCTCTGGTGTATTAAGTCCTATATGTCTAACTGTTAAATCAGTGTCTTTGCCACCTATAGCTTTAAAATAATCTTTAAAGTTTTTATAGTATTGTTTATTTGTAAACGTAAATGGTTGATTACCATCATCTATATCATTAATAGCATATTGTGTTGTATCTCCATCCATCATGTTCAATTCCCAACAATTTTCTTTTTCTAATAATGCTTTAGCATTTAATACAAAAGCACTATATTCTGGATGATATCCAAGTGCAGTTGAAAAAGGTGTTTCTGTATAAAAACTTTCATCTAAGATATTTTGTTCTTTATCACCTAAATCTTTATCTCCATTAGCATAATCTTGAAGTATTTCAGCCATTAAATCTTCTTGCACCATTTCACCCATAGTAGGTAACAAGAAATTCGCAGGATTGATAGAATTGAAATCATCTCTAAGCTCAGCCATGTCTTTGTATTTATCTAATACTGTATTGTTTTTACTTGCCATAAAAATCCTCCTTCTTATTTGCTTATGTTTTTTATTATATTCAATACAATAAGAAAAGGTGCATAAAGCACCTTCTTATTATAAATGTCTATTCATGAAATCTTCAACATCTCTATCTGTTATTCCATTTTTACTTACATCTCTTAAATTCATATTTACACTTACTGCACCACCTACTGAAGCTTCAGCAGCTTGTGCCATCATACGCTGCATATACTTTCTACCTTTTTTAGTATCTGCTTGTAGATTAATCACATAACCTCCTTGAGTATTTCCTGTAACCATTCCTCCTTGTTCCATGAATTGCGGTACACTCATATTTTGTTGAGGAAGAGTTTGTTGTCCAGCTACTTCTGAAGCTTGTTTGTCTTTTAAAGGATTGCCAGAAGCATAACCACTTACCATAAGTCCAGCAGCTGTTCCAAGCATAGCCATGCCTAATCCACCTACACTTTTCATAGGAATAGATGGAATATGTTTCATGCTACTTTCTACAGTTTCACTCATAACTTCTTTAGTTATATTATTAGTTTCTAATACAGGAGGAGACGTAGCTTTTGGTACTTTGTTACGCAAAGCTGCTTTTCTATAAGCAACTTCTTTTGCCCCTTCATCATCCATACCTAAATAATTTTGTATAGTAGATCTAAATGTAGTACTTTCAGCAGCAGCTGCTCCTACATCTTTTAAAGAATTTCTTATTCCACCATTTCTACCAAAAGAATCCATACTAGCCACAGTAGATATAAACATATCATCTCTAGCATAGCCTTCCATTTTGTCTAAAAATGCTTCTTTCATTTTTATAGCACCTTCTACGCTTGCATTACCTCTATTAATAGTTCTGTTATATTCAGCTTCTCCTAGAATATCTTTTCCCATATGCTCAAACGCAATGTTAAATATACCATTACCATTTTCATCCATCCAATCCCCTAATTGCTTTCTACCTGTTTCAATAGCTTGGTTTCTAGAACCATTCTCTTTTCTTTTAAAAAGACTGTCCATGGCATCTGAGAATTGCGTTATTCTTGGGTCATCATATCCTGCACTCTTTCTTTTTTTATCAGAGATGATACCCTGTTCTGCTATATCTAAAGCTTGTCATATATAATTAGTAAATCCTATTTGACTAGGACTAGTTTCTGTAAATTGAGCAGCTAACTTAACAGAGTTTAATGCTAAGTTAACTCCACCTGTTGCAGCAAGACCAGTTTTTGCCATTATCTCTTGGACATGTTTATCATGACCTATTTTTTTAATAACGGTGTTTTTAGCACTATCTAAAACATCTTCTGATACTGCTCCTACTTTTACTCCTTGCTCAATAAGAGCTAAAGACTTGTCAAGTATTGCTACAGGGTCTCCGTTTCTTACATTTTCTATTTTGGCTATTTTATCAATATCGGCAAGAGCTTCTGTTGAAAATTGTTTTCTAACTTTTTCATTAGATACTAAATCTTTAGCAGTAGTTATCAATTGATTGGCATCGGACTCTACGCTATTAAATTCTTGTAAAGAAGGAAGTCTTGACATTTTTGATGTTACATTATGGCTTAAAAAATCACTATGCCCATTTTGTATCATAGAAGCATTAGACATGTCTCCTATTAAAGGATTCTTTAACATATCTTTTGTTAAGATTTCATTTGCTTTATCTATCCAATCTCTATTCCCAGAAGCAGCATTTAAAGACATTTGTTGCTGTATCTGATTAAACTCATTATAACTTTGCTGATCAATTAATCCTTGTTTAACAGCTCTATCTGTTACCATTTGAGATGTAGGTTCAAGTATTCCTTCGTCATTGAGTTGTTTAGTTATATCAATTTTTACTTTAGAATAATAAGCTCCGTCTATTCTACGACCTTCGCTATCATATTTTTCTAAATGGAAAGAAGAGAATGAATCTCCATCAAAGTCTCCATTAGCTTTAAGAGCTAACGATGCTGAAACCTTAGTTTGGTTTCCAGTTAAAGTGCTGTCTAAAAATACTCTAGCAGTAGAGATAGAACCTGTTTTTGTATTTGGATAACGGTCGGATAAATCCATAGTACCATGAGTCTTTAAAAAATCCTCCATTTTTTCAATAGCAGTACTGCTAGCATCATCTTCAAATCCAAATTGTTTAAGCCTGTCTTCTCTAAAGAATCCCATGTTATCCATTTGATCTCTAGATACAAATTTATAATCATGATAAACTCCTTTGCTTTCTAATTCAGTTATTGTCTTTCCATCTATTATAGCGATATCTAATACTCCAGCTTTAGAAGAATCTATAACATTAACTCCATTATGAGAAGCATAGTTTCTAAGAGTAGGATTAGTTTGGTCTCCTATTATACCAGAAGCTTTTAAACGATAAGAAGCATTATCTATTTCAACTTTAGAAGCATTATGGAATATACCATGCTTACCGTACATCTCATTTTCTATTGTATCCATGACATCATCTCTTTGTTTAATGATGTTATTTCATAATTGCTCTGTTTTTTCAGGATCTTTTCCTTTGTAAGATGCATACTCTTGGTATCTATGTTGAAGACTTGCTAATTGATTTTGACTTTCTTTTCTAAGATCTTCATCCATTATAGATTTACCGTTGCCAGGAACTGCTAAATATCTATGTTCTTTAAATTCCTCACCAAAGTCAATTAATAAATTCTCTGTAGCAACATCATCAGCATCAAAAGATAATTCATTTATATTAGTTCTTCTAAAACCTTTATTTTCTAATGCTTTAACTTGTTCAGATGTTTGTGAGCTAAGATTGAAATTATATGAATCTATAGAGAGCTGTCCTTGATGTATTTCTTTAGCTTTATTAATTCCTATTGTTTCTCCTCTGCTATCTGCTTTATTATATATGTCTAGAAGTTCTGGATGTTTATTAACATATTTCATTGTTAATACTTCATCCTCTAATTCATTGAAAAGCAATTTCTCTTTTAATCTTGATACAAAAGGATCTAGTACTCTAATTCCACCTTTGCTATAGACATCTTTATTTGAATTTAATTCATTTTCAAGCCCAAGGCCTTCTAACATTATTTGGCCATCAACATTTTTTATAACATGTCCTCTTAGAGAATCTACTGCTAATGATTCATCAGTTATTTTACCTTCGCTTATTAAATCATTGACTTTATTAACATGGGATTGAGTTATAGCAACTCTGTTATAAATAGATAATTCTTGATCAGATACTTTCATTGTTTTTACAGCACCATCATAAGAGCTTAATTCAGATTCTAATTTATGCCCTTTTGCTTCTAATGAAATTTTTTCTTCTATTAGCGATGCTTTTAAATGCTTATCATCAGTTTCATTTAATGACTTTTGATTATTTATTAAATCTATTTTATTTTTTTTAATAGCTTTTTTTAGTTGGAAATATTCATCTGTTACTCCAGATTGTGTTTCTACATCTGTAACATATTTATTATTTTCTCTAGATTGAGTACCAAGTATTACTCTTTTTCCATCTATTTCTCTAGTGAAAAATGAACCAACGACTTCATCTACTTTTTTTAAAACAGGTGTTCCTTTTTCGTCCACATCTCCAGTTTGCATATAAACATTATTCCATACTAATCTATCATCAGAAGAGTCGTCTTTAGCAAATCTTGAATCTATCTCTCTTAATAAATTATTGAATTTCTTTGAATTAAGATTAGATACATTGTCTGGATTAGTTAAAAAATTTTCATTGATATGGAATCGACCATTTTTATATTGAACTCCTATGTTTCCTATGTCAACTTTACCATCTTTAAGATTCCAGTTTTCTAAAAATTGAAATTCTGAAGCATCTATCTTCTTTACAGTACCATCTTTTAAAGTTTTTTCAACACCATTATTCATGATGTCAATAATTTCTTTAATAGCTCCATCTGAACCATCTTTATGATTTTTACCAAAAAGATCTATAGCTTTAGATAAAGAACCTTGATACATCGCTCCAAAGTTTTCATGTCCTAATATATTATCATTTGCTAACATATGAGTCTTACCGCCAAGTACATGTTCAAACAATAATTTAGAATTCATATGTCTTTCTGTTTCCATTGCTGATTTTAATTCTTTAATATTTTTAAAGCTAGTTCCATGAAGTATATTTTGCTCAGGAGTCATATCTGTATGTTTACCTATAAATCTATCCATACCTCTTTTCAATATAGCATCTGTTCCTTCTTCTGTTAAAACTTTTGCTTTAACATCATCCCACATGCCAATATTTTTAAAGACTTTTTCTATTTCTTTATTGTATCTACCAGTAGTAGCATATACAATATCAGTCATACCTTTTTCAGCACCGCTAGTCATTGTTTTAGCGTATCCTAAAGCGGCTGCATCTTCTATAGCATATTGACCTTTAATATTTTTAGTTTCTAATAAATCTTCTAATATTTTTGGCAAAGCTGCTTTATCTACAAGTTTGCCATCTTTAATAAAGTGTTCTATATTATCATTTATTAAATTATTTATTTCATTATCTCTAAGTTTCATTCCATTTTCATTATAGAAATTAAAATTAAATACTCCATCTTTCATTTTAGAAGAGAACGATGTAGGTAAATCTGCAAAACCTTTAGTTTGTATAGTTCCTTCTCCTCGTTTAACATATGTACCAACAGAAGATTTAAATTCTAGCTTACCATTAGAATATGAAAAATTGCCTCTATGATTAGTTATGAAATCAAATTGCTTTTTGAATTCTTCATCTGTAAGTTCTTTAGACATACCTATTGCATCTAGATTTCTACTAAGCTTTTGAGTATTAGCTGTTTGTAATCCATATACAGCTTCATGAACTCTAGAGTCAATAATTCTTTCTTGTTCAAATGTAGATAGTGTACTCTTTAAATGCTCCATAGCTTTTTTGGATGCTTCTTTTGTTCCATATTCTACACTAGATTTATTAATAACGTCTTCAAAGTTACTCTCCATTAATACATGTAAAGCGTTTGTAGATACATAAGATATATCCATCATTACATCTGTTGAAGCTTTTCCTACCCCATCAAAATTTCTATATCCTTTAGCATTCATAGACGCAGAACTAATTACGTTTCCAGCTAATACATTTAAATCTTTAGCTTTTTCTATATCAGATTCTCTTAAGAATTTTGCATTACCAGACTGAGTAATAGGCGGTCTTTGTACATTATCGAATACACCAAATACAGAGTTTGTAGGTCTTTCTATTCCAGAGTAGGCTGTTAATCCAGCTACTCTTTTTTCTTGTCCAGATAATCCTAATTGAGCTACGATTGTTTTAAAGTCATCTGTAAAACCTTGTTTATTAGCTAATTCTTGCAACATATGAATAGTATCTTTTGCAATATCTCTAGTAATATCTGGCCCTAGTTCTTTTAATTGTCCTTTATTATCAAGTTTATTAGGACCTACATTTTCTAGTTTCTTTTTTAATGTTTCTTGTATTTGTTTATCAGGGAAATCTATGTTATCAAATAATCCATAATGATTGCCATCTTTATTAAATATATCATATAATACATTTTTGATTTCACCCATATCAACATTGTAATTCGATATGATATCATTTCCACTGAATCCATTAATAGTTGAACCTTTTCTTATTTCATTTATATCTCTTCCTATACGTGACCATAAAGAATCATAAACTTTATTAAGATCAAATTCTTCTGCTAACTTATCAACATAAGCACTATTGCTATACTTATTGATACTACTTATAGTAGTCTTTACATCTCCTTCTAATCTTGTACCACCTTTAATATCTAACACTCTATTAAACTGAAACTTTTGACTGCCTATTTCTGTGTATAAAGTTTTATCATTTAAAAGTATTTTAGGTATTGTTTCTAAAGCTTTTGTTTCACCATTTCTAGAAACAATTAATGCACCATTTTCTTGTACAGAGACTTCTGCTCCTAATTTAGTAAATCCATATATTGTATCAGTAAGATATTCTTTTAAATCTTTTTTTCCTTTTTTATATAACATTTCTAATTGAGGATTATTAACCCAATCTTGAGCTTTTTCAACAGTATTGCTATCAGCTATATAATGTTTTAATATCTTATTTTCAACTAATTCTGATATTTGATCTTTTGGTTTAGCTGTGTTTATAATTGTCATATCTAAATTATCTAAAACACTTTTTGCTATATCATCTACTTTATTTAATACTTCTTCGCTGTTTAAAGCTTTGGTATAACCAGAGGTTCCTTCTAAAGATTTCATAAAAGCTCTTTTTGTATTAACTATTCCAGCTGTAACATTCTTTTCTTTTAATGATTGCATGCCAGAAACAATACGCTCAGATATATCTATATGATTTATATTTTCTTTAAAACTTTTAGTCTTTTCATTATATCCGTATCTAGACATAATACCTTTAAAAGCATCTGTTTCTTTTAAATTTTCATCTTCCATTAATAAATTAAACATTTTTGCAACAGCTACATTTTTATGAGCATTATCTATTTTTCTTTTATAATCTTTGCCATAGACAGCATCTATAGCAGCATCAGTTAATTTATATGAAGCACCTTTTGTTGATATATCTAACTTTACTAAATTTTGTAATTCTTCTGGTTTAGCAATACTAACAAAGTTTACTTTAGGAGTTTTAGCTATCTTGTTATAATCAACTTCATATATGTTTCTAAATTCACTTACAGCAGCTTGTAAAGTTTCGTCATTTAAAATACTTTTGTTTTTTATAGGGTTGTTAACATTTAGATTTCTATAAATATGTTCTGCAGTTTCTTCTTTCACTTTTTTGTAAACTCTATTGAATACTTCTTGTCTATATTCTTTAGTTGAATTTTTATATCTACCATCTTCTTTTGTAAACATTTCACTTTGTTTTAATGTATCTATTATTTTAGACAATACATTATTATTGTTTTCAACATAAATCATAGCTGATGAATAGTTGTCTATAGATGAATCAAGTACTCTTGTAATTGAATTAGGATCTGCATAATCTTTTTTGTAAGACAATGCATTATTTATTATTTCTTTGGCATGTTCAAGCTGTACTTCATTTAAACCTAAAGGCATATTGCCACTAGCAACTTTAGCAGACATAATTTGGTTTATTTCTTTTTGTTTTAAACTTTCTACTTTTACATTTTCTTGTTCTAAGAAATCTTTTAAGTCATCTTTTAAAGTTAAAGCTTTTGATAATTTATTAAATGAATCATCTTGTAAAAATGAATTTTCAGCTCTAGAAACTAATAGCTTTTTATTATGAGCTTCTACAGCTGATTCTAATAATTCATTATGATTTTTATCATAATTTTTATTAACATCTTTAGCTACAGCTCTTCCTTTAACATCTGATAGTTTTCTAATATCAAAATCTTCTATATGTTCTTTAGCTATTTGTATATTTCCATTTTCATCTCTTTTTGCTACAACATCAAATGTAGAACTTAAGAATCCTTGTAATTCTTGTTCACTTTTTAATATTATATTTTGCTCTAAATTTCCAAGTCTAGTATCTTTGTGATTATCTGAAGTTATCATTCCAAGTTTAACATGGTATAATTTATTTCCAGAATACTCTGGTGCTACTTTATCTATTTGAGATCTTATATTGTCATCAATAGTTATTTCTTGTATATCTTTTAAATCATAAAATGCCCCTTTATTGATTCCTGCACCAACATTGAAATCATTATGAATAACTCCTCCGTTAGATTTAGCAAATCCATCTGTATCACTTAAGATATGATCACTGGCAGTATATATATTCCCTTCTTTGTCATTAGCAAAATTTAAATAACCTTTACCTTGATAAAGACCAGCTCTTTTTTTAGCTTTTAAAATATGCTTATTTGTTTCTAAAGCTGTTTCTTTATAATTAACTTTAGACATCTTATCGCCTATTAAATCAACTAAAGTTCCACTTTTTAATATTTCTGAATCCATAGTAAATAATCCAAGTAAAGCTGTAACATCATCTTCTGCTAAATGGGGTTTTAATCCTTTTTGTTCAAACCATTTTTTTAAGTGACTTTGTACTAAGTATTCTTGCCCTCTAATAGTTTTAACTTCAGACATATTTAATCCTTTTGCTTTAGGATATAAATCTCCTGTATCGTAATATTCTGAATGAAGTCTAAGGCCTCCAAGTAAATCTATTGTTTGATTTGGTGACATTGTTAAATCTAGATTTTCGAACATATTAGTTTTATCTTTATATAGTTCATTTCATAAAGACATTTGATATTGCATAATAGGATTATCATGTCCTAAATGATTTTGTCCTAATAACATAGCAGTTTGTTTATCAACTACTTTGTCTTTCATATGTTTTATTGATTGTCCTACATAATAGTGATCTGCTCTTACTCCATTTATATAATCAGTGTCATTACCCATAGAGACGAACTTGTTTACACCAGCTTTGATTTTTTCAATGTTATACATTTCATGTTTTTTAGAATCTATAAAATTTGTAAATTTATAATATCCTTCAGCTGTTTTTTCATATGTAACTTTATCATCTCCATATAAACTATATCTCATAGCAGAAACTCTTAAATTTTCGTTCTTTTCTAAAGTTCCACTTTTAATAGCTTTTTCTATATCATCAATAATTTTCTTACCTTGGTCTTCTGTTAGACCAATAGCAATAGTGTCATTTCTTAATATTTCATTAGTTGCTAAATTCATCTCTTGCATAGAAAACTCTGTTATGTGATCCGCTTTCCACATGCCTTCAGGAAGTGAACTTCCGACAGTCTCTAAGTCAAATCCAAATACAGTTGCTTCATTTCCTAGTTTAGCTTGTTTTTTTAAACTAGTGAAATTTCTAAAAGATTCATTCCATGTACCTAAAGATTCATTTGATGAACCTCCTTTTTGATTACTATGAAATATCTTCCCATTGAAATCTATAGTCTTTTTAATCAGTTCAGAACCTGTCTGGTTTTTATTAGATATAATGTCATAAAAATTATATTCTTTTAAGTTTTTTAATATATCATTAACGTCTTTGTAATCGGGTCTTAAACTTTTATTTTTCAATACTTTATTTTTACTAGCTTTGATTATTAGATTGCTTTCTTTTACATAATCATTACCAGGAGCTAAGTATTCTAAATAGTTAAACATATCTTCTTTAGACATAGTGTTTCTATCTTCCATCTTTTTGATAGCTTGTTGTTTTAACTTAGCTTTTAAAGCTAAATCATAATTAGATTCATATACGGTTGTCTTTTTATTATAAGCCATGTTATCATTCCTTTCTAAACAATAATTATAGTTGTTATTATATTACAGAAAAAAGACCACCTTAATTAGTGGTCTTAATTTCATGATATTTTTTATATACTAAACTCTTTGTTAATACGACCTAATGTAAGTTTTAAATCTATAACTTCTTTTCTTAAATCGGTATTTTCAGTTGTTAGCAATAATATTTTTTCTTCAAGCCTTCTTGTTTCCTCTGAATGTTGCTCTTTCAGCTTAATTAATTCATCTTGTTGAATTTCAAACATTTCCATAAGTTGTTTATTGTGTTGTAATAAAGTGTTTGTCCTAACTGTATAAACAGTTCCTAACAATCCTATAGCTGCTACTATTATAGTCGCATCAAGATTTAAAAATTGAGTTATATTCATTTTTATCAGCCCCTTTAGAATAATAGTGAAGTTAGAGTTTGAATTCCTGAGTTTACTGCATAATCACCTATCTTACCTATATCTTTAGCAGTTTGTTTTATATCTCCAACTATTCATAATCCTGGAGCGGATGTTGGTTCAACAGTAATGTTTTGTACTGTCATTCCAACTCCTGACAATGCTGCCGTCATACTGGCCATATAACTTAAGCCACTGCTACCGCCTTTATCAAAATTATTTATATCAGGTGCCATATGATATTCCATTTTAGATTTTTCAGAATCGTAATATCCAAAATTAGAAAGCAACATACCTTCGTTTTGAATAGTTTTCATCTTAACATGTTTTAGATTTATGCTAGGCTTTCATCCTTTTCATGCCATAGATGGTAATTCATGTTTTTTGAAAAACTTTCCATTACTATCTATTTTGTCAACATTTTCACCCCAAGCAATTTGTAAAGGCTTACGTAGATATTCTGGTAATTCTTTTAATATTTTTTTTCGTTCACTTTTACTTCTTTCGTCTATGAAAGATTTAAAGTGGTCTTTATATTGAACAGGTACAGAAGATAATATTTCGTCTGGCGTTGCTCCTTCGCTCATTCCATATATGGTAGAGTCCATTGCTTTTTTGTAAGCTACTGCTGCCTTAGTATACTTACCACCTTTAAAAGCTGTTTGTTGTGATTGAAGGGCCATTATCTTTTCATTAATTTTGAGCATTTCTTGTTCATACTCATAACCACCTGCTGAATGTTTATTACTAAGTTTTTCAGCCTTTTTTGTAAGCCTTCCTATTTTTTCTTTATTTTTATCTAATTTTCTAAATACTGCTTTTATGGTATGATTACCTTCGAACAATCCAGCTCTTAAAGAAGCTTGTTCATATAAACCTTTATTTTTTATGTATTCAAGCCTATCAAAGTATTCATCCATTTCATATTTCTTTTCAGTATCTTTAGGTATTCACTTACTTCTAAACATCTCTTTAGAGAATCCAGGATTCTTTATTGCTGATACTGCAAGTCCAATACCAGCTCCTATTAAGGCTCCTTTTCCTACTCCATAATGTTCTCCAGCTTTAAGATAAGTTGATATAGTTTCACCAGCTATAGCAAATGAAGCAGTTGCTTTTAATGGGTTTTCTGCATTAGCAAGCCCTCAGCCTATAGTCCCTATAACAGAACCTATCTTTGCCCCTCTTTCTATATTTAAAGAATTGCTTCCTCCACCTACTGCATTGACACCTAATTTATTTATAAACTCTACTCCCATACCAAGTAGAACCGAAGGGTTAGCTGTAGCCATGGCTGCTCCTGCTGCAAATTTAACACCTTTGCTAGTGCCATGTTCTTTGAGTCTAAAGTATAAAGCAGAAGAGCCTACTGCAAGTGCATGTTGTGCCATACTTTGTCCAAACGTTTGATTTAACATTGGTTGAACAAAACCTTTTATTGGATGATCCCAAGTAGCAAATGTTGTTCCATATACATGCTCATTTTTATAAGACTCTCTAGCAGTTTCTATATTTAAGAATTTGTTATGTACAAATGGGATATTGGCATGTCCTATCATTTCTTGGACCATACCTAAACTTTGTTGAAGACTGGAAGCGTTAGCCATATATCCTATAGCAGATTTATCTTGATCATCTCTTTCAGCCATTCCCATATCTACTAAAGATTTATTTATGTTAGTTCCAAATGCTCCTTGTTTTTCATAGATAACAGCATTAGTTACTATACCATCTTCTAATTTTTTAATAGCATCTTTAGATGAGCTGTAATGTATTTTTTGACCAACGGTTAACACTTGTGATAAGTCAGCCTCTTCTGTTAAATTAATACCACCAAGTCTCAATTGTTCTCCACTTGATAAAGTTACAACATTTTTATTCCAACTTTTAACAATACCGTGTTTAGTATCTAGATTATTATTGTAATATCTATAATCATAAAACTCATGTTTAGAAGACATCTTCTGAGCACGGTGTTCTATATCATCCATTTGCTTCATTAAGTTTTCGTCAGATATAGTATTTCTAGCTATGTTTCTCCATATCTTATATTCTTCAGAAGTAGGAGCAACATCTCCAAGTATCTTCATTCTATCAAAGGCACCATACTCACCGAACTGGTCTGGATGTAAATCATGTATAGATTCAAAGCCCTTGCCAGGAAGTCTCATTTCTCCTTTAGGAAGTTCAGTATATGGGTCACCTGTTAAGAATCTTGAAGGTAATCATTCTTCCATACTATTTTTAAGAGGATTATATTTAATTCTAGATTTATCTTCTGATGCAAAAAAACGTCTAGCAATCTCCATGAATTCTCCACCAACTCCACCAGCTTGTGAATCTCAGAAATGCCTAGAAAAACTCGTCATATTATTTGCATTTTCAAGTTCAAATGTTCAACTATCTTCACCAAATGCAAGACCACCTAAGAAATTATATATACCAGATAATTCTCTTACAGAACCTGTAAAATCTCTCATGTAATTATTTGCTATATTCCTATCAAGCATTTTATAGTCATAGTTATCAGCATAATAATTGCTATTAAATACTTTTCTTTGATTAACTAAGTTTTGATATACATATGTCCCTTGTGCTAAATCTGGCATAGTTCCATCTGTACTATAAGCACTATTTGAGCCGCCAGCATAAGATGTAAACTTAGCTCCTAAGTTTTTAATACCTTTATTTATATTTGATAATATATCATTAACTACTAAATTAGAATCATATGAAGTTTGTTTTAGTTCTTGTGTTATACCTATAGCAGCTTGTTCAAATTCTGTATCTCCATCAACTAAAGACATATCCATATTTCCATTGATTTCTCCATTAGCAGGAACAAAACCTTTTAAATTAGATACATCTTCCATATATCCTATTCCAGGAGCCATAGCCATTCCATCTCTAAATGTAATATTCATAGAGCCATCATTAGGAGAAGCATAAGGAATATAAGAAGCATTTCTAATATCAGTACCTTTAATGATAAGCATATCATCATTTTCATTAGCTCTATTTTTTATTCTTTCATTTATTCCTTCTACAACAGATCTTATATCCCTACCGTCATTGCCAAGTCTTCTTCTAACTTCTGGCAAAGTTCTAACAGGTTTTAATATTTCTCCAATAGTAGGATTAAGCACTGCTCCCCAAGGAGTTCCTTCAGAGAACATCTTACCTGTCATAGGGTATGGTCTATCTTCCATATTCTTTTTTTCTAATCAATATGGGTCAAATGCTGCTTTGAGAGGTGATAAAGGATGTCTAAGTGAAGGCAATCAGCTGTGAGAGAATTTCTCTTCTGCATCTCCATATATACCTATTTCTTTTCAATTAGAATGTGCTCTTTTCAAATAGTTAGGTTGATAATATTGAATAGCAGAGCCTCTGAATTCTGAAGTAGAACCTATTCCCCAAAAACGCCCTCCTCTAACAGCTTGGTATCCATTTTCATACCATTCTTCTCTTTCTTCAGCTGTTTGATAATCAGTTGTTCCTGTCCAGTATTCTCCTACAATAGACGATTCTTTAAACCAATCTAATGCTTGTCCTACTCCAGTTGAATAAGCTAATTTTCTAGAAGCTATGTCAAAATTTGATAAAGTATTAGCTGCTGCTCCTGTCATAGATACACCTGTAAAGTTTTCTGATTCATAATCCATATAATCATATATGCTCAATGCTGCTGCTACAGGTAAAACTCTTTTTAAAGCAATTGATTTTATTTGTTCTAAAGTAGAACTTGTGCTTTTATTAGAAAAGCCTAAGCCTAAATCTTCTAATCCCCATGAAAGTCTTGATACCATAAACTGTGGTATTTGAGTTAATGTAGTATAATTTTCAAGGTCATGTCTTCCAGCTAAGATTTCATTTTTAGCTTGACCAGCTAACTTGATAGCATCATTTATAGAATTTATATTCAATATGTTATCAATATGCAGAGCTGATTTTTTACTATATGTAAAGTTAGCAAATTCATCTGCATAGTTTTCATTTATATTTCCTATAGTTCCAGCATCAAATATATTATAATTTGATGACATATCATCTAACATTCTTTTATACTCTGCTTTAAAGTTAGGATTAGTTTTCATTAAGTTTTCAAATTTAGTTATTGTACCATCTGGTCCCATAATATCTAAAAGGTTTAAAGTAGCATCTGTATCGTTGTACATACCTAAAGAACTTTGCATTACTCCCCAGTTTGCTACGTATCTTAAATTATTAGCTTGTTCTTTTGTTAAGTTCTCATGAGATAGTATTTTCTCTAAACTACTAATACTTTCAGAATTAAAAATAACATCTCCAGTTACTCCCATGCCTCCAGCAGTTTCTCTTAGTAATACTTCTTTCATACTTTCTCTTCTAATAATATCTTTTATTTCCATAACATTAGTTGCTTCATTATTAATGAAACTTGCCCATTTAAGTTGAGAAATATTTTGCATATGAATAATATGGTCTGTATTTACAAGTCCTCTATTTATGATATTCTCTAAATCTTTATTGTAAAGTTTTTCAAAAGTGAAAGAGCCTTCTTTCGCAGATATCGCTGATAAGATATTCATAGGAGATGTATTCATATCATCTAAGCTACTTAAAGCTTGTAATATTCTTCTTGAGTGTTCATCTTTAATTAAGTTAGTGATTTCTCCATTATCATTTGCTATAGTTGAATTTAGTAAAGAAGTTATAGTATTAGAATCTATTTGGTGCATAGCTGTATAATCATTTAATAAAGACGATACTTCTTTAGTATCTTTAAGTAATTGTGCAGCTATAGTTGCTCTAGATTCTTCATATAGTATTTGATTTGCATAGTCGTCATTCGTTAATGAACCTGCTAATTTGTTTTTAGCAGTTATATCTATTCTTTCTTGAACAGACATATCATCGTTAACTAATGACTTTGTTCTATCTATAATATTTTTAATTCAATCAGAATTGCTTCCTTTTGAAAATCTAGATTTTAATTTATCTGCTAATGTTGGAGAGCCTGATTGTCCTATATCAAGTAGCTGTAAAAATTCATCGTCTATAGCTGCTAGTGGATCTCTATTAGAACCTACTACTTCTCTATTTGCTCTAGACATTTTACCATGTTTATTATTTTTTATATAACCATCAACAGATAAAGGATTCATATCTAAAACTAATTCGTCATTGCTGTTTAATTTAACTTCATATAAATCAGCTGATCTAGTTCTACCATTAGCTAACATGACTTTACCTTCTTTAAGTAAAGTTTCTCCTTTATTACCAGCTTCATAAACAGCTTCTGATCCTGTAAGCCCTGCTCTAACATGAGCAAGTATCGGAGTTTCTCTTCCTAATCTAACATCTGTTTGCCAAAATAATGAGCCTAAAGTAGAAGATGAAAACTTTCTATACATAGCTGCATTTAAATTATCCATATCATTAGTATCAAATATTTGTCCATCTCTACCGATTCTTAATGAATCATCAACTAATACATTTTTGAAATCTTCATTTTTTCTTACATATTCTGTCAATTCTTCAATAATATTTTTTTCTTGATACTTATTATTTTTGTTACCAACATTATTTTTTAATTTAACATTAAATTGAGACATATCAAACATATCTTTATTTTTAGAATCATTTATAGTTTCTAAGAATTCTCCTACTGTTAATCCACGAGAATTCAATATTTCCATTTCTAAATCTACGTCTTTATTTGTTACTTTTTTTACTAATGATGATAGCTTTCCAAAAGTTGTATCAGATTGCTTTTTACTTTTCATAAGTTTTTCTTCAAGTAACTTTTTAATATTCTTTTCTATGCCAGAGTATTTCTGCTCTTCTTTCGAATCTTTGATAATTTTTTCTTTTTCATTTCATATTTTTTCTAAGAATATTTGTCTTTCTTTTTTGTCAAAATCTAATCTTTTAATACTATCATCTATGAAAGGAGAAAAGAATTTCTCGCCCTTGGAATTAACAGTTGTAAATTCTTCTATTTTAGCAAATGCATCAAAAGCAGCTTCTCTTAAATGGTCAGTATTTTTATTTTTAAATAAACCTGTTAATTGATTATTTATAAAATCTGTTTCTTTTTTACCTCTATACAAATCTCTAGAAGTTCTTCTAAGTTCATTACTAACTACTTGTTGATAGTTTATGTATTGACCAAAGATAGATTTATTTTTACCATCAATATTTAATTTAACATTTTTCTTTTTACCAATTGCGTTTTCTTTTAATTGTTTTTTAAAAGTTTTATTTTCTTTTAAATGACTTTTATAAACGCTTTCTAAATCTTTGATATCTAATCTTTTGCTTATGCCTTTTTTAGTTGAACGAATGTTACGCACATCTTTTTTAATAGCTCTAGTTGTACCAATTAAAGCTGGTGCTACTTCACTAGTAAGTTTTCTAGCATATCCCTTTTTAGTAAAAGAAGCTGCACCAATCCCTAAAGATAATGCAGCTTTTCCAACTTTGGCAACTTGTTCTATTGAAGAGGGGTCTCGTTCTTTATCTCTTCTTTTTTTAGCCAAATCAATTCACCTTCTTGTATTTTATTTATTTTACTCTAAGTGGAGTAGGTACTGAACTTATAGTTTGAGTTTCATAACCTGTATACATTGCATCTGCTCCCCAATCTATATCTGGAAACATTCTTTGTATATCTTGATATTGCTTATATTCTTCGGGAGTCATTTCTTTTGAACCTACTTTTACTTTTTTAGAATTGCTTGTAGGTTGTTGAACTTCTTTTGTTTCTTCTTGTTTTGTAGCTTCTTGCTTTACAGACTCATCTTCATGAGTCATTTCTTTTAAGAAATCAAGCATATCTGTTTCAAAAGTCAAACTTCTTAAGCTTTTTAATTTTCATTCTGCTTTTGTAAACATTTTACAAAACTTAATCATATCCCACTCTTCTATTTCTTCTATAGAATAATTAGGAAAAGCTTCGTTTATAATGCAACTCATTTGTGAATCTAAATTATCAGCTTCTTCTCTCGATACCTCTATTAATGTTATCATATCATCAACACCAGTTAAAAAAGAGTTAGTCATTATTTGCTCAAATAAATGAGTAGGCAAACCAGCATCACATACATCTGGGTTAAAGTCTCTAGGCCATAATATACATTCTTTACATACTTCGTCTTCTTTTTCTATTTGGGTTAAATTAGGATTTGAAATTAAATTCTTATAAGCCTTTCTGTTTAATAATTTATAAATATATATTTCATCATTGTATTCACCAAAGCAAATGTTGCCATATTCAGCGAACATCTGCTTAATTATTAAATCGAAGTCGGCTTCTGTTTTTGGATTTTCTATATGCTTTGATATTCTCATATTACACAGCTCTTGTATTTGTTAATCCAAATCCTGTTTTAACCATTGACTCTGTAGCTATTAAATCTGCAATACCTGCATACTCTTCTATTAATTCTTCTACGTTTTCTGGGAATAAGATAACTTTCTTAGCAACAAAATCTTGCTTTTCTAAGAATTGTAATTCTTCATTTTCATCAAATGTAGTTGTCATTAATTCTTTGTATTCACTTCTTTTTAATTTTCTCCAAACTATTTGAAGTCCTGCTATATCAGTTATATATACTTCTTTATGTTCCTTTTTTAAGTCTTCTGCTATCTTTTCTATTGTTTTTTCTTTAGCTAAAATAACTTCTTGTTCTTCTATTTTCTTAACAGCTTTTTTTGCTATTGTATTTAACTCTTTTAAAGTTTCTTCTGTTTTTTTAGTTGTTTCTTTTTTCATGTTGTTACCTCCGTTATGTTTTTATTTTTATTATATGACTAATAATTAAGTCCTCTTCTCATACCACAATTAAAACTTTTTTCTTCTTTAGCTATTTCTCCATTTAATATTAGATTAAATTTAAGATTACAAGATACTATTTTTTTAGAATTCACATCTAATTTCTTTTTGATTTTTGCAGTATCACTACTATTCATTCTTCTTCCATAATGTCCATCAGTTCCTGTAGTTTTCTTCATTTCTAATGGCTGGTGTATAGCTACTTCATGGTCTGATATATGTAGAGTAACCGTACCATTAACATTAGATTTATTAGTAGCATTAAATTGTTCTACAAAATCAACATATATATGCGATTCTTTATCGTTTTTATTTTTATGTAAACTATGAGAAACATCTACTACTATTCCTAATATTTTTTCATCTTTAGCACATTTTTCTTTAAGTTCCTTAACTGAATGAGCGTCACTCTTTTCTACTATTTCATAAATTCATTCTTTATTCTTATCTGTATCATCACTATTATCTTCATTAATAATAGGAGTATCTTGTTTTTCAGGATATTTAAATCCATCAAATTTGATAGCTTTTGCAATAAAGCTATATACTTCCATTACTGGCTCTCCGGATGTATCTAATATTTGTTGATATCCATTTATACAAACACCTTGAATAACCATATGTGTACTATTTAATGAAGTTTCTGAAGCTACTTTGTGTCCTCCATAACCTACTAATATATCAAACTGTTTTCCAAACAGTGGAGCATTTTCATTATTACATGACTGCCCTATTAAATCATAATCGCTTGATAATTCAGATTTATCTATTTTTTGAAGAAGCTTAGCCATATATCCTGCTTCTGTGAAATTTATTACAAACGTACCTTGTACTATCTTTTGTCCTACAAATATTTTTGAAGGAACAAAACTATTAAATCCATAATAAGGTAGCTTCTTTTCTTCATATGAAAAATCTATTCTAACTATATCTAAAAGTCTTTCTTCTCCAGCAAATACTTCTGCATCTAAAGAAGAGAAATATCTTTTATGTACTCCACTATAAGTAGTCGTACTTGTTATGAGATCTCTATCACTAGCAGAAGCACCATAAGTAAAATAAGGTTTAGTCATTACATTCTACCTCCTCTATGCTAATACTATGAGCATTAGCTTTGTATCCAGAATCTATAAATATAAAACCAGATTTTATAATTGGATTACTATCTATTAAATATACTAAATGATAATCATATTCTGTATCTAATGTCGTACTAAGCTCATCTTTAACTTCTATTTCATAATTATAATTTTGTTTGAACTTTATGTTAACTAATTGTGCGTTTTTACTTAATGTTTCAAAGCTTATTTTATTTTCATTTTTGTTATAAAATACTTTTCTATACTTATCTTGATTTATATAGTATTCATTAAATTTAACTTTAAATAAGTCAAATAAAGATGAATTTAAATTAGTTATATTTAAGTCTATAAATGTTTTTGCCATTTCATAATATAAGTTTTTCATAGATACATTTTCATTAGCTATAGAATAGATGATGTCATACATATTATTTTTAGAAGAGAATGAACTCATTTGTGCTAATATTTTTTCTATAGCTTTTTCAATTTGAGTCATATTAAAATCTCCTACTTCTTCTAACATAGAACAAAAAGCTACGTCTGATATAATGTTGTTATTTTCATCTTCTATCCATACTACAAAAATATCATTTTGATTTGCAGCAGTTAGATATTTAGTTGCGAATATATTTTCATCTTTATCTTTTATTCCAATTTTTCTAAATGATGTTTTATCTAAAGATTCTGCAATATTGGATATACAAATAAAGTAGTTTTTATTACTTGTTCCTAATAAGTCTTTATAGTTTACATCGAATATCATATTGCTATATTCATCTAATGTTACATGAGGAGCTTTTAATAATTTTAAATCTATATTCTTATTATCTTTAACAGCTAAACATTGTAATATATTATTTGAGTATTTTCTATTTTTCGCAATATAGTCTGTTAAATCTATTTTATCTAAAACATTAGCCTCTCCATATAAATTGCTTATTTTTGCTTTATCATTTTCAGCAAAATTATAATAAACATATTTAGGAGACTTTATATAATCGTTAGCTATAGATGTAGCACTATATGTCCAATTTTGTTTTCCATTATAAGTTATTTCAATAGGATAACTTTCTGAATAAACAAAATATTCTTTTTTATTTTTAACAGAAAATATATTTCCTTTTAATGCTCCACTATTAAATTTAAAAGTATTTCCAAATATATTATCTAAATTCTTAGTTGGAATAAGATTAATTTTATCTTCATTAATGATTCTATTAAATTCATTTTTATATTTAGTTGCCATATATATAATTTCTTTAGCTTTATCAGATTTATTTTTTGACAATGTATATAATACTTCTTGGTCATTATTAAGTTCATCTAATATTTCTTTGTAGTTTTCAATATCTGTAGATAATAAATTAGAATTATAATAAACATAACTTTTAAAACCTGTAACATATTCTTCTTGTTTTGTTAAAGTTTTACACATTATGTTTTTAGAGTTCGAATTTTCATGTTTAGTATAAATAGTATAAGTTGTATTTTCTTCTAGATTTTTAAATGTACATTTTCTAGATGATAAATCCATTTCTAAATATTTATTGGATATATTATTAATACAAACCGCTGCTGTATGAGAAGGATTGTTGGATAAGATTTGTATTTTATCAATACTGACATCTTCTATGATTGGTGAATCATCATAATTCATATTATAATTTCCTACCTTATCTATAGAAAATACTACTGTATTAGATAAAGTTTGACCATTGTCTTCATACCATGCAGAGTATAAACCTTGTTCTAATAAGACTGTATATATATTTGTATGTTCATTTGTTATGTATATCTCTGTTTCTATTTTATCTTGAAGTTGATTGTAAACAATTACTAGTCCTGTTTTTTGAATAGGCGATAATCCAAATTTAGCAATACCATCTTGTCCTTCATAAGTAGGTTGCTCTACATCTACGTTTAGTAGTACTCTTTTTAAAGAGCTTTCATCTTTATCAAATGAATATGTAAATATATCTTCTCCATTGTAAACAGGATTAGAATCTCCTAAATCAGAATTAGTTGCTATTTGTATTTCTTTATTCTTATCTGAATTAGATCCTGTTTGCGTTCCCTTTTTTAAAGGCTCCATTGAGTTAGCAACAAACTGATAAGTGTTTTCTGTATATAAATCATTTATAGACATTACTTGCCCTTCATTAATTATTCTAACTCCGTATATAGCCATCCTAGATGTTCTTCCATATTCATTAGCAAAAGTAATTGTTAAGTCTATTGCTGGAAGTTCATCTGGCAAGAAAAATGTTTTACCTGTAATCTTTTCTAAGTCTTTAAACATCTCTGTTGCAAAATGTTGGTCAAATACAGCAAATACTAAAGAACCTGCTATTGTTCTTTGTCCCATTGTATAATCAAGAGCATTTACACTTCCTATTACTCTAACAGGTTTTTTATCTTGATGTGTGGAGATACTAAGAGTTTGTATAGAGCCTAGTGTATATACTTTTTCTTTTCCTGAGCCATTACCACCACTTATAGTATTTAGTCTAGCAGTAACAACGATATCGCAACCAGAATAGCTATCATAACCATTTAAATTAAATGTAGCCATATTGTCCTCCTTTATGTATAAGTTTAATGTTTTTATTATATGCAATAAAAAAGAGAGAGAAATCTCTTTCCCTCTCCTTGTGGTTATTACCAAGTAGTGCTTATGAATCCTTTGTATTCATCATTTATTGGTTTCATAGTTTCAACTGATCTACAAACAAATGTATAAGCTCTTTCTGAAGTAGGAGCATCTATAGAGTATCCTGTTCCTTCATTTAATAATTCTACACCATATAATACTGTAGAAGCTTTGTTACCATATTCATTAGCGAAAGTGATAGTTATATCAAATGGAAGTATTTCATCAGCATATCTTGCTTTGTATGTACTTACCATGTCACTTAAACTTTTACCAGTAGTTCCATCTCCATTATTTTTTCCACCACCAGATAGAGAAGACATATGAGCGTCCCACTCTTCTATTGACATGAATTGAGCAGCTCCATTATCACCTTGAGTGAATTGGTTATTAGCTTTATATTTTTGTATTAATGGTCCATCAGCTAATTCAGAAAGTAAAGCATCTCTATTGAAAGTTACAAATACTAAGTTTCCTGCGATCCCTCTTTTTCCTCTTGAGAATGATCTTGGCTCTGCAGAACCCATAGTGTAAACAGGAACCTTCTCTCTTGTTATTGAATAAGTGATTGCTTGTAATTCACCTATAACTTTTCCATTGAAAGTAGCTACTATATCACTACCACCAAAAGTAGTATACGTTTTAGTATATTGTTCACTAGACATGTTGTTAGCCATTTTGAACATTCCTCCTTTTATTTGAGTTATTATTTGAATATGAAAGAGGCATATAGCCTCTTTCTATTAGTTGTTCTCTTGAACAGAAACTGTGTTTCTAACTTCTTTTATTTCATTTGTTGGGATTATAGTATATTGGATTTTGATTATACCTAATCTCTCAGAAGCTGGATCAGTTACTATTTTGAAATCATAGTATTTGATTAAGCTTTCTTTTAACTTATTAAGTACAGAAGTTATAGCTGTATTTAATGAGTTTTTAGTAGCTAGGTTATCTTGAAGTCCTATAAATGGATCTATAACTTGTCTTAAAGACTTGTCAACTATGTTTATAACTTTAGTAGTAGATAATCTTCTGTAAGCTGAATCTACTGGAGCCATAGTTATACCATCAGTTATAACTAAACCTTGAGTAGTCTTTTTACAAGTTACTATTCCTTTTCCAGTTAATTTAGATAATTGATAGTTAGAAAGTTCGAAAGATATATTTCCTATTCTTATAGGTTGGTTAGTTGAAGATCTATCAGCTGGTAAAGTAGAAATCATTCCAGAGTATCCTGCTGCTCCATTTGATACATAGTTATATCCATTACCAGTTGTTACTGTATATTGCATAAATGGTATTGATAAACATCTACCTATTGGATGAGGAACATTATTGTTATTTAACATATTATTTCCGTTACCTTTTTTAGCGTATAAATCTAAATCAAGTTCTAATATTTGATTTACTCTATCAGCTACAGTAGTTAAGTTTACACCATTTAATTTTGCACATCCCATGATTCCGTGAGTTGGATAAGTTTTAAGAGAAGTGTATAAACAATGTTGTGCTAAATGTCTAGCAAAGTTATCTGAAGTAGTATAAGGAACATACATAGCAGTATCATAATAAGATTCTAATCTATCTTCTCCTTCTCCAGTTAAAGCTTTTGCTACTTCAACATCTGGAGTTATTGCTACAGCAGTAAATAATTCTGAGAATATCCCATCTTCATTTAATCTTTGAGCTAATTCATCGTAAGACATCCATTGAGTTTCAGTAGAGAATATTTTAACAGCTACATTGTTAGCAACTCTTTCTACGAAGCACACTGTATAATCTTCTTCTGCATCTAACATAGATACTTGCCCAAGTATACATACAGGCTCTAATGAACTATCTGCTTTAGCTTTATATACATTAGCAGTTTCAAAGTTAGTACCGATTATTGTTTTATTTTCTTCTATTGTTTGATTTTCATATTTAGAAGAACTAAAGTGAACAGGTATTAATTTGTTTTCTTTTTCTATTATGAAGAAGTTTTCTTCATCAGATTCAATTAATATTTTGTCTTTTATGATTTTTAATGCATAAGTACCTTCTGTACCTTCAGCGTTAGTTATCATTACTTTAGTACCTTCAGCTAACTTTAAATTAACTGCTTGTTCTTCAGTAGAAGCAACTATTCTTTCATATTTGTTTACAGTAGATAAACTATTAAGTATATCAGCAGCATCTATTCCTTTTTCTAAAGAAGTGACTTCTACAGTGTAACTTAATGCATCTGTAAAATCTTTTTCATTTATTTCAGCTGTTAATTCTATCACAGAAGTTGATTCATCTTTTAATTCTATAGTTCCAGCTTTTCTCTTTTTGAAAGATTCTTTTCTTGGAAGTCTACCAGATATTTTTGTTTCAGCATTAGCATTAGCCATTACTGTATAATCTGTAGAATGGTTCTCTAACATAGAGTAAACACCATCTGGTATATTTAATACTCTATTTGGATCATTAGAATCTGGTATTGCTACTTTATATCCTTTGATTTCTCCATCAGTTCCTTTTACTTCTACTATTTGAGCAGTTTGAGCAAATCCAGAACCTAATCTTTTGTATAAATCGAATTCAGCTAGTTCTGCTTCTTCGTAATCTACTTCATCTTTAACGGTTACTTTATCAAGCACTCCAAGTGGCTTTAACCATTCTCCAGCATTATCAACAGATATTCCAGATAATAAAGCATTTAATTCTGCATTTGACTTAGCGTATATTGGATATCCAACAGCAACGTTAGAGTTTACTACTAATTCTCTCCATACAGCATCTTGATAATTTGAATGAGGTTTAGAATCTTTAGATAAAACAAAGTTTAAATCTGTTCTAGGTAAAACTGATTCTGTTACTTTATCTCTACCTATTGTATATATTCCTGGGAACATTACACCAACAGATAATGATTGAGCTTCTTTAGAAGAAGTAGTAACATCTGCACCGTCTTCATTTACTATTGCAAGTCTTAATACGTTGTTTGTTTCAATGTTGTTTACGATATCTATAACATCAACTAATCTAGAGTTTTTAGTTATTCCATATCCACCTAACTTAACATCAGTTATAAGCATTTGGTTTTGATTTAAAACAAGACCTTGCATTTTTTCTTTCATATTACTTCTACTAGAAGGTTTGTAAATCTTTAAAGTACCTACTTCATTTCCAGCTCCTTGAGTTGTTACGAAATTCATAAATACTTCTTTATTGTCGTTAGATGGGAAGATACCACTAACTCTTAACTTTAATTTTGTTTCTGTAGCGAAGTTGTAATCTTTAGATATTTCTTTACCTGAAACTCTAACAGCGTAGATTGTTCTGCATCCTTTGTCCCAAGCATCATATACTTCCGCTACTAATGAAGCTTCTCTTCTTGTAGCTGAATCAAATGAATCACCAAATATGTATTTAGCATGCTCTGGAGAATATATTGGAACTACTACCCCAACTGGTCCATTAAAAGCCGTCCCTATTATAGTAACTGACTCTGTAGTACCAAATGCACTTGTATCATAATCCTGTGCATAATCTGGTATTATTTCTGTGATAACACCAGGTAGGATTAAATCGTTATCGAATATTCCTGTATTTGCCATAAAAGCATTCCTCCTCAAAATTGAATTGATTTTTTATTTTTTAGTTTATTTCTCCAGATGTTTCTACATCAGAGATACTTCTATTGAATATTACCATTAATTTTTCTATCTGCACATAATATCTAATATTTCTAACAGATAAAGTTTCTCTAAAGTTATTATAGTCAGTATCAGTTACTTGTTCTTTGAAGTATAAGTCTCTAACACCTTGTTCTTTAAAGTATCCAGCATAAGATATCATTAGCTCTTCAAAACTTTCCATTACTTTGTTTGCGACTCTATTTTCACTCGCAAAGACATTAAATTGAACAATGCAATCAAATTTTTGTCCATAGACAGTTCCAAATCGTTGTTTGTTATGTTCATCACATTCAACAATTTCTTCTCTAGCTATAGGCTTGTATTCTTTCATTGGTCGTCTTGAGATTAATCTATATGAAATATAAGGATGGTTAAAAGGGATTTCAGGATCTGTTAACTTATGTTCTTTGTCTTCAGTTACAAATTCTACCCCATGTTTTTTCATAGAGTAGTCAGTTATTAAAGCAAGCATGTCTAAAAAGTCATATAGTGAAGCATCTTTGTTAGCACGTTGCATATTAACAGCTGTTCCTCCATGAGGTATTTCACAATTATCTATGAACGTTGGCATACTTGTTTTGATTTTTGTTTCTTCTTTCTCTTTTAATAGAAGTTCTAAATCGTTCATACTATACCCCCATTACTACATTAAGTGATTCTAATGTACCAAAAGGCACTATACTAAAATCTACTATAATTGCACCTGCACCTATTTCTGTTTTTTTAAATCCTATCTTATTTATAGTATATTCCTTAAACAATACTCCATTGAGTACTTTTAAAGAATTATTTACAGTTGACTCTATTTGCAATGCTGTATATTGATTATAAAGCTTCCCTTTGAACGATTCTAAATCTACGCTTTTAATAGTACTTTTTATTATGTCATCTATTAAAGCATTAGAATATATATCTTGTGTACTTCTAAAATTAAAAGTATTTTCAACAGTTATATTTTTTACATAAGTATTATTTTTGAAATACATTGCTCTAAGTCCCATAATGTCAAAAGAGTCTATATCGAATACAGCTGTATTCATTTTTAATGCTGTAAGATATTTAGCGTAATCCCTATTAGCAAATAAACCAGCTAATACTACGTTAGCATGTGGTATATCTTTTAAGTTATTGTATATAAACAATAAATTATTGCCATATAAATTTAAGAAATCAGAAGTATCAAAGTTATGATTTTCCATAAAGAATGTTTCTACATCATTCATAGAAGATATATAGTGATCAAAATCTTCATATAAACTAGCATGTCTTTCAGTCATTATTAAAGTAGTTAGGCTTTTAACAATAGATAGTTGAGTTAATATATATTCATTATAATACTGGTCTTTATCTTCTAGAGGATTATAAAATTTATCTCCAAAATATATTCCAATTGGTGCAAAAAAATCAAAATCATAATGAATTATTTTATCTGTAAGTCTTATATAATCAGAATTGGCAAAGCAATTACTAACATAAACATTAGTTAAATTAAAATTATCTATAAGTAAACAATAAGCATCATATATAGGTGATTCACCATATAAAGATAATACTTCGTTTTTATTTACAGGTAAGATTATTTCTCTTGCTTTATAAGTATTAATTGCTGGACCAGCAATTAAGATTTTCTTTTTGCTATTAATGTTAAATAAACTTTTATTTATCGTACCACTACTTACTTTTAAATCCATGGACAAGCTCCTTAAAGTTTTTTATGACATGTTTTTTACCAAATTTCTGATTAGGACAAACACATCTAGTAAATTTAAATTTACCATTGAGTCCTCTATGGAATTGAGTTGCATATACAGTGTATACACCTTCTTCATCTATGATTAGATCTTGTTTTTCAATAAACATTTTTGTTTTTATGTAAAATATCTTTGGGGTAACTGTAGGGAATTCTGCTCTAAGTGCTTCAAATTCTTTAGATTCTCTTGAAGCTCCTCTAGCTTTATATATCTTTATTTTATGTCCAAGGCCTAAACAGCTTTTGCAATCAAGCTTAGCTTGTTTAGTTGTTGGATCAACACACTTGCATTGTATTTGAGTTATTTGTTTTATTATTCAAAAGTCATAGTCCCAAGAGTCTATTACCTCTTGAGCTATGCTTTCTATTTTATTAAACATTAGAAACGACCTCCTCTATTACCATATTGGCCTCCGCCATAACTTGTAGTGTTATAGCTTCTACCATAGCCGCCCATACCATTAAGTCCATGATAAGGAGCATGCATATTAGGATAAATAGGAACAGCAAGTTTTCCTCTAAGTGCAAACTTAGGATCAGCTACTGTGTAAATTTTTTCTATTATATCTTCATATCTTTTCTTTAAGTCATCTAATAAGTCTTTAATAGCTTTTAAATTGAAAGTGATTTCTTTAGATAAATCTGATAAAATTTCTTTTATCCTATCTGGTCTTGTAGCCATTGTTATGTATAAACTCATCAAACTTTCATAAGCTGCTTTTAATACAACGAATTGCCATAATACCCAATGTTCATCTTTCATTTGTTCAATACTATTTCTGTACTCCATTAAGTCTTCTTTTGAAAAAGGTATATTTTGTTTTTCATAAGCTTTAGCAACTATCACTTCTGCAAGTCTAGAAGCTTCTCTTATATGATAAAGTATTTTCTCATCTAATAAATCAACGTCCCCCAGATTAGCTCTAACGTCTTCTATCGAAGCGTAAGCTAAAGATGGTGCAGTTATGTATTTTATCTTATGACTATTTAATAACATTCCATCTGTAGAGTAAATGCTAGGCATCTTAAAATCATAAATACTATCATTGTCAAAATCTTTTAAATGAAAAGGTTTAATTATTAAAACATTAGCTTCATGCTCATCTGTAGTTAAACTACAAATAAATCTATCTTGTCTCATTATAGATCCCTCCTATATGCAATTAAAGTTTCTGGTAATTTATCTTTGTCTACATCTTTACTGAATTCTATATAAAATTCAGGATATGTAACACCATTGCTAGAACGAGATACTATTTCAAAAACATCATTTATATCATCTAAAAAGAATTCTACAGGAGCCATTATATCTTCTATATAATCTTTTTTAGCTTGAGACATTTCATTAAGTTCTTCACTACATGAATCTGGAACAACTGTAAATGTATGAACATGAGATCAATCTCCATTCATATTATTTTCAATAGCTCTAACACGCATATAATATTGTCCATTGTCAAGCTGTATGAAGCCTTCAGTATAAGGAGTTTTATACTCTTTTACTATATCAAAAAAAGCTATGTCTGAAGCGAATTCAAAATGATATGTAACATCCGATTCATCTTCCGTCATAGCTTCTTCTTTTCCTGTCTCCTCATTTGGCAGCGTAGGAGTGTCATCAGAATCAGGTATAGGTTTAACTGTTTCTGTGCCATCAGGATTAATTTGTTTTATAGAAAAGTTTACTACATTATGTTTTATTATTACAGCTTCATTATCATTAGGGCTTAATATTCTAATTTTAAGCTTTGTATCAGCTTTGAATATAACATTTTTAGTTATTGGGTGTATTAAGTCTCTATCGAGTTTGTCTTTAATTCCAACTATTTTAACTATATAATAGCTCTCATGAATTTCTGGCCAGTCTTTCAAAGTTGCTATTATCTTATCATTGTCAACAGTTAGTTTATATATTACAGCAGCTCCAGATGATGCAGCTAATACTTCAACATTTTTTCTATTAACAGTTTTAGGATTTAACGTAAACGTAGTATTAATTACTATTTGTTTATTAGTATAATCTGTATTAATAGATGTAACATTAAATAAGCTTTGCATTATCTATCACCTCTTATTTTTTAGCTTTTGTTTTCTTAGTAGTTTTCTTTTTAGGTTTTTCTTCTATAACCTCTTCTACTATTTCAACATTTTCTTGTACAACTTCTTCAATAGTTTTTATTTCTTCCTCTACTGTTTCAGTTATAGTTTTTTCTATTACTTCTTCTGTTATTACAGGTTCAGTTATAGTTTCTTCTTCAACCTTTGTTTCTTCAACAGGAGGAGCTTTAACTTCCTCTTGCGTAATAGGTTGATGAGCGACCTCTCTTACTGTTTCAACTGCTTTTTTACTTTCATTTATAAAAGCAATGTTTACATCTAAATTACCATCTACAACACTAACAAGTTTAAAAGCAACACCTTTTTTTATATTTATAGTGTTAGAACCTTCATATACTATTGCCTCTGGTCTTGTTATTGTTAAATGTATATTAGTAAGAGGGTCATACCATCCTGGATTTCCTGCATTGATTTTTATCCTTGCTATTGGTCTTCTCATTTAGGTATAACCTCCTTAAAGTTTATTATTTTGTATTTACAGTTATTACTGGTGCAGCTGGATAAGAAGCAGCTACAGCTATGTTCTTAGCAACAGTTATTCCTCTACCGTTGTTTAAGATTCCTATTCCATATCTTTCTTTAGCTTTAAGATTTCTGATATCTTTTTCTGGATCTGTCCAGTTCTCTGTAGATAATCCTTCTCTTTGAGCTACGATTCCTACCTCACTATTATCGACCACGTACATATCAAATCGCTTAGTTAATTTATCGAACTTAACTCATGGGCTGAAGTTTATAGCCATTGGTACTGGAAGTCTATTTTGAACTTGCTCAGGAGTCATTATCATCTTTTGACCATTTCCATTATTAGCCATTCCGAATGCTGCATTTGTTCCTTGGATTCCGCCATTAGGATGAACATTGTTTCCACCTAAAGCACCGAATGTCAATCCATTACCTATCATTGAGTTTCTAGCGAAAACAACTCAAGTAAGAGGATGCATTATTACGTCAGTTGGGTTATATCCATTACCCATTAAAGCTAACGTTAAATCTAAGAAGTCTTCTACAGATAATGTATCATTCATTCCACCATCTTTACCAAGTCCAGTAGTTCCTGCAGCTGGTTGAGCTTTTCTCATATTGTTATCAAATACTACATGTCCGTGATTAGAGAATGCATTAAATATCATTTCTTCTTTGTATCTTGCCATAGCACGACCCATTTTTCTTACATTTATTCCAAGTATATCCCAAGACGAATCAGATATAGCTTCTTCTGTTATAGATACTTTAACACCTATTTTCTTTACTCTTATTTCTAGAGTAGCATTTTCTAGTGTATTGTAATCTAAAGCAGTCTCTTTATATCTAGTTCCTTCTCCAACCTCGTAAGCAGTTACTTCACCTACAACTGGTATAACGTAAACAGCTGAATTACCTCCATCTACTCTTACAGTTTGGAAAAATCTTGTACCTAAATATTCAGGCTCTGCAGCTTCTCTTAATTTACCTTCTATTACTTTAGGTATTAATTTAACAGCATCAGTAGTAGTTATAGCTTCTTGTATAGTAGCTTTACCTTTTGTATAATCACCATGTAAGTTTCTTGCCATTTTTTCCACCATATCTAATGAACCTAATGATATAGGAGATGTTTCTTTTTTTTCTGTCATTTCTTTAACTTGAGTTCTAAGTGTTTCTATATTATTTAAAGTTTCTTGTAATTGTAAACCCATCTGTTTGTTTCCTCCTTAAAGACGTTTTTTATTTATTTTTGTTAGTTTCAATTTTTTGTTTATGTAGAGAGGGAATTTTACTCCCTCTAATAGTTCTATTATATTAATCAATTAATTTAAATCTTTTTTAAAATTAAATTATTTTTGTAAAAGAACAGATACCATACCTTGACATCCATCCCAGTCCATATATGTTGGAACTCCAGCCATACCTCTTTTTGTATAAGATACGTTTACGGCTTTGTTTGTTCCATCACCAGTAGATGTTTGCTTAACTGAGAATATACCTTTATGTAAATCAGCATAAGTTACAGTGAATTCACCTATAGTAGCATTAACAGCTATTGATACAGCAGCACTATCTCCTATTTTAACTTTAGCAGTTTCTAAGTTTACTTCTGGTAATCTTATCATTATTTCTTGAGCTTCAGCTTCATTTTCTAATGATATTAAATGAGTTATAGTTAATGTCTCACCAGTACCATATTCTTTAGATACAGCATTAGCTCCATCTGTTAATCCTGGTATACCTCTATCTAATCTCATTGCTTCATCTATTCTTGGATCAAATGCACCTTCTCTTGAAGAAGCTAGCATATGCAAATCGTTAGATATGTAATTCTTTTCATATGGATATCCTGGGTAAACAAATTCCGATTGTAACATTGTTGGAGGATTAGAAACAAAATCTTCTCCAGCTCTGTTAGAATTTGGCCAGATATAAGGATTGAAATCATTAAAGTTCTTTCTATCATCTAAAGCCCATTGAGCAAATCTTGCAGCACCCTCTGGTAATAAAGATCTATCTGTAGAATATACAGTTCCTAAAACTTGTTGTCTTTCTTTTTCATAATTAGCCATTGACATTTTAGCTACTTCTTCTGTATTAGATAATGGAGAAACAATTATTCTTCCGTTAATATCAGCTTTAACTAAATCTCCTGGTTTAATATTTCCTATAACTGATCCCCATGGATTAGCTTCTGCATGATCTGCGTCTGTAAACCAAGGCATATCTATTAATGCATCAGTATGTATAGGTCCTGGCATAATACCATTAAAAGCATCTATATCTCTAGTGTATTCATTTCTTCCCATTATTCCTATTGGAATATTAGCAGGTCTTACTACATCTTTTTTAGTACCTTTATGTTTTCCATCTATATCTACTGCGAATGCTTCTGTTGATTCTTTCCAAGTAGCAAATCCTTTAGATGTATCTAATTCGGCATCTTTTCCACCATTAGCTAATGTTAATGCATTGAAGTAGTGCATAGTATCTGTATCCATTACCGTTAAGTAAGGGTCAGCAGCAACTATTCTTCCTTTAGGCATTACTATTTGATTATATCCGTAAGCCCATCCATATCTAAACATAGACTTAAGTCTTGGGTCCATTGCGTATTTTATATTTAATACGTCATGCTCATTCATTAATAAAGCATTGTTAGTTCTATTTATTCTATCATCATTCGTTCTATGTCCTGGGATACCGTTGTTCTTGAACGCTCCACCGTTAGCACCAGGTTGTAATACCTCTCTAGATGAGAAGCTGTATGGTTGTAAAGCCATTTAATTCACACTCCTTAGTTATTGTTTAAAATAAGTTTTTGTTTTAAAATAAATTTTTGTTTTATTTCGTTAAAATAAATTTTCCATAAGATTTATAACTTGATCTTCAAGAGTTTTATTACTCTTTTCAAATGATTCTTTTACATTTAGATTTTTTTTATTTGATTTTTCTACTTCTAATATTGTATTATCTTTTGATTCAGACACAGCTACAGGAGAAGTTATCGTTTGTAAACCAAACGCATTTCTTTGAACTTGAGTAAATTCATTTAAATTTTTAATTACTGTTTGTAGAGATTCTTCAGATGATTCGATAAGCGTTTGTTCATCTTCTTTAGGTAAGCTCAATTGATTTCTTAATTCTGAGATTTGTTCTACTAATTGTTTTTTCTTTTCAGCTTTAAACTTAACTAATTCTCTTTCAACTGATTCTTTAGTTTCTGTAACTTTTTCTAATTTGTTTTCTAATTTAGATTTTTCTTGTTTAACAGCTTCTAAATCTTTTTTTAATTGAGCTATTTCTTCTTTAGCAAGTTCTAATTCTTTATTGTTTTCAGTTTCTTTAGAAGCTTCATCTTCTTTTGATTTTTCATCATCGTTCACTTCTTCGTCAGTCTTAGTTTCTTTTTCAGTTACTTTAGTTTCTTCAGAAATTTCTTCTTCATTAGTCTCCTCAGTTTTTGTATCAGATTCTCTATTACCTTCTACTCCAGGTTCTCCTGCAGGATCTTCATGTCCTTCAGTTTTATCTTCTGATTTGTTTTCAGTAGTTTTATTATCTTCAGTAGTTTCTTCTTTTTTAGAAACATCTGTTTTTTTATCTACTTCTTCATCTATTTGCTTCCCTTCTTGTACATCAACTTTAGTTTTAACTTTAGTTGCTTCTATAAGATCAGCAAATGGGTTGTATATTTCCACTGATTCTTTCACCTCGCTTTTCTTTTTCTTAATAGCATCATAAACTTTTAAATTATGAGCATATGCGTCTGATGGAACTATTACATATGAAACCTCTTTTGGTTCCATTTTTTCAATTATCCAATAACATAATTTTTGTTTATCATCTATATCATAAAATTCACCTTTTTCATGTTCACACATTCCCTCTTCAGCAAGATTGGTTCCACATATAGAACATCTTAAATCATGAGCGATGACTCCTATTGAAACAGTTGATAATGTTCCATTTTTAATTCCTTTTTTACCTTCTTCATCACCAACATTTATAGTAAATATTAGTGCTGGAGTATTACCTCTTGTATTTACTTCAGTATATTCAGTAGAATGTACTCTACCTATTATATGACCATCTTTTTCATTATGGTGCATTATGACTGGTACTTTGTACGGACTAGTCCAATAAGGAACAGATTCTTTAAGACAGTTTGGTGAATAGTAAGTGTTATTTCTAGTTATTCTAGAATGTATAGCTTCCATGTCCACCATTATAGAATCTTCTGCCATGTATGTTTCTGTATAACCTTCTGTTAAATTCAAGAAGTTATTAGAACCACTAACTGAAGTAAATTTATGACCAACGTACTCTTTAATTTCTATTGCCACTTTTTTCACCTGCCTTTTTTTCCTTATTGTAAGTTATTTCACAGTCGCAGAATGAATGATATGCTGGAATATCATCTACAGTAAAAGCTTTAGTATCTATATAATCATTTCTACCTTTAGCATCTTTTTCGCTGTTAAATATAATATATGCTTTATTAACACCGACAAAGGCACCTGTTTTAACATAAGAATATCAATAAGCTTTTCTAAGTATAAAATCTGTTAAGAATCTTAGCTTATATTCTTGCTTGTCAAATATAGTAGGAATGTCATTTTTATCTGATGCTATTTCTTTTTTAATTGTATTCATCATGTCTTTAACTTTGTTTTCTACCTCTTCATAAAAATCTGTCATAGATATTTCTTTATTTGGGAATAATTTAGTTGAGTCTATATCATGGATATCTTTCATGGCATCTGACATACCTTTAATAGATTTTTGATCTATTAATAAATTTATTTCATGATTTAATGTTTCTGCAACTAATGGTAAAATTAAATCTAAGTTTTCCCCTTCATCTATATCAATACTAGCTTCTTTGTAAGAATCATATATATGCTTAAATTGTTTTTTATGATTATTAGCATCTATATCATGTGTCTCTTTTATTTTTACAGAATGAGTTCCATGTTGATTTTGAGGTCTATTATTATTTGTTACTGCTTTACTTGGACTAGAACTCTTAGAGCTTCTCGGTGCTTTATTACCAGTAGATGAACTGCTATTACCACTTCCAGTTGGTTTATTCTTAGCATTTTCTTTTGCTAATTCCAATTGGTGTTCAGCAGTTCTATCTATTTCAGCTAATCTAGAATTCTTTTCAATCATATTTTTGTATAAACGTTCTTCATCTGCTGCAACATCTTTCATGCCTAACTTACGTCTAGTTTCATCTGATGTAGTAACATTTCCTTGCCATTTAAGCATTTCATGATTTTCTTTTTTAACTTTTGTTTCTAATGATATTTCATCAAATTCATAAGTTACTATATCTTCTTCATTTAATATAGGATTGAATCCGCCTTCAAGTAAAAGTTCATTAAGTATTTTTTCTTGAATAAATATAGCCAATATACGTTGTATATATTTAACTGTATCATGTGTTTGAGCTTCCATAGAATCAGCATCTTGTTTAGCTCCACCTCTACCCATTTGAGAAGCAGATACCCCAAGTGCTGCAAAACATCTTTCTTCGAAATATTTTAAATATCCTTCAGCACTTAATGCTGTACCTTCTGCACCTATAGCTTTTATAGTTGTTCTTTCATTTGTTACTACAATTCCATCTAAAGTAGACATTTCTATTTCTCTTTGTGCTTTATTTATTTCTGGATCAGTAGCTTGCAGTCCTGCTTGAGGAAGGCCTACCATCCATTGGTATAGCGGCATAGAGAATCTATATACAAGGGCTGTTACGTTTCCTTCTATTTTTCTAAGTAACTTAACATCATCAAGAGCAGCTATTATTCTTGGCGTACCAAAAGCATTGTTTGCATCTCTATCCATGTATATATGAACAACATCTCTTGGAAAAAATTCTCTTTTATTATCCCCATAACCTTGTTCATATTTAGTCACATTACCATTTTTGTCTCTTTTGATTTTTACAGAAGCTGGATCTACTCTGAAATATCCGCCTACTATTTTATCAGCAAGCATCGGCATAGCTTTTATTCCTGGGATATTATCGACTCTTCTTTTAACTAAAAAAGTATTTGAATATTTAGTTAAATCATCTGCAAGTTCTTGGAATAGAATTTCCATTGGTTTTTGAGTAGCGAATGACATCATTCTAAATCTTTTTTCAAGATATGCAACTCTTTCATCTTCTCCTTTTAAACTTGATCCTGCTTTGTAAATAAGATAGGAATATTTAGATAAACTTATTTTGATATAAGAATCTGCTTCAGCTGCTTCTTTTATTTCTCATAAGTTATATTCTGGACGTGTAAATCTCTCTCTAGAATCAGACTGACTTAAAATATTGCCTAGAGCTTTTACAACGAAATCTTTCATTTTGTTTTTATTTACTGTAATTGATTGATTTGATTGATTTGGTTGATTTGGCCTAGGTGCTTCATCTAGTTCAGCTTTTCTTTTTTTAGAGCTATACCATGCCATTTAATCACCTAACTTTCTATTATTATTTTACTACTGCTAATATATCTGTTTCTTTTATTATTAAATACTTATCTGTATCTACTATTACCTCTGTTCCAGCGTATTTATTATATAAAACTTTTTCTCCTGTTTTTGCAGTAAGTGGAAGTAATTGTCCATTGTTTAACATTCTACCTTCTCCAACTGCTATGACTTCTCCAACATCTGTTCTAAGCGATTGTTGTGTTCCTTGATTTAAAAGGATTAATCCAGATTGAGTCACTTCTTCTTTTTCTTTGTCTTTTATTTTTATTATTAAATTATCTCCTATTGGTTGTAATATCATTAATTTTTCACACCTTTCGTATCTATTAAAGTTTGTTTTGATTTCATTGATTGCATAGCAGCTTGTAATGAATCATTTAATACTGTATTAGAACTTTTTAAATATCTATGTAAATTTTCAAATGCTTTATCATATTTAGAATCATATGACATACTCATTCCTTTTAATATGTTGTTAGACATTTGATCTGCTCTAGATACTGGATTTTCATTTTTATCTATCTTAGAGTATCTTATTCTAAGTTCATACATAGCTTTAAAATTCTTTAAGTGTTTAATAGAACCTTCTGCATCAAAATTGTTAGCATAATATCTAAATTTCATATCTCTATTAATTTCTGATCTTACAGAAGAATCTAATAAATGTTTCTTATTGTCTTTTATATCACTGCTACTTAATATTATATTATCCATGATAGTTTTAATTTCACTTGTGTCTTTATTCATTATTGAATATAAAAAACCTGACCAAAAATTAGAGACTATATTATGAAGATTAGTATAGTAATCATTGAAAATATCATATACGTTTTTTACATATTCTTTTTCTATAACTTCTGTTTTAGTATGGTTTTCTATTTTAATTATTATATCATCTTCAGGTCCCCATGGATCTAATTCTTCTTGGTCATCTGGTCCAGGTTTCTCTGAGGTATCTACATCTGGAGAATCTCCAGGAATATTAGGATCATATGTCCAATCTAATTCAACTGGAACTCTTTCTAAATCTTTGCCATATAATTCATCTTTTACAAAACTGATAATAGGATCTAAAGGGTCTTTAATGAAATCTCCAATAAAACCTGGCAACTTGTCAATCATGTTGTCTAAAGCATCTCCTTGTTCAAGCAAATCATCAATTAAAGAGTTATCATCATCATTGTCTTCAATTTCATTATTTAATTTAAAATCAATGTCAGCTTCATATTCATCTGTATATTGAAGATTGGGTCTATAACCTACTTTTTTAAAATCATCCATTTATATCATTCCTTTCATTATTTAATATATAAAATTAGCGATGGTTTATTAACCATCGCTATTATATTACTGTTAAAATCTGCTAAAACTACCTGCGGACCTAGAACCTCAACCTCTTGCACCTCTACTTGATTGAACTTTTGGTGAACGATACTCCATATCTACTTTTACCCACTTTTGTCTATCGCCTTCTAAATCTCTAAAGTCTGTATTTTCATAAAAGTTTGTTATTCTATTATCAGCTCTAGCTCTTGTTTCTGCTTGAATTTTCATAGCATTTCCACCTACTTGTTTATGAGAGATAAAGAAATCGCTAGTAGTTTGTATATCTTCTATAACTCCTGTTAAGTCTTTAAACTCAAGAACCATTGCAAGATATGCTAAACCTAATGCGTCAACAAAATGTTCATTTTCAGAAGTGTATTTGGGAATACCCGCTTCTGTTATTTTTTCAACTTCATAATCTACTAATTGTTTAGTAAGAATTGCATCGTATGGAGATAATATTAATTTATCTCTTTCAAAGACTATTTGAAGCTGATTGACCATAAATGGTTTAAGTGGCTTCTTTTCTATTTCTTTTGTTATTGGGTCCATGATATCTAACTTGTTAGAAAACTGTCATCTTTTAACTTTGGCTTTTAATCCAGAACGAGGATTCTCCTCTCCGTAGATATGTAATCTTTCTATTTGATATTCCGAATGTTATTAACCCTAAGCTTTTTATCTTAGGCTCTGGAGCTTTCACTCATTTTCATCAACATGTTATTTCATGTTCAGTCTAGCATACATTTTCACCCTAAGTTATTACTTAGGCTAAGAGAGTTGGTAAGACTCTGTGGCGGACACTCTTGGCGACATTATATCTTTTCAGTCACTATGCGTTACGGTACAATATGATTATCATATATGTTACCTCGGTACTAGCACGCTAACACCTCTACCGATTTTGCCCGCTACTCTTTATTTATCTCTAAATAAAGGGGCGAATTTATTATACAAATTGAATTTACGTTCTAAATAAATATTAGATTTTTTATATAAGTCATCTATTACTTCAAAAGCTTTTGGACCAGATAAGATTAACCTTTTTATATCTGAATGCTTAAAAGTATAAATGTATTTGTCATTTGGAAAATTATAATAATCTAATATAGCTCTTAAAAATTCTTCTGTACCTAATATTTCTAAACTCATTTTAGAAGTAGCTTGATGAGTAATGCATCCATCTCCATCTAAATATCCTCTTATAAAATGTTTAACAAGTTTTTTATTTAATTTAGGAAATTGAAGAACTTTAGTTTTATTAGGCACGCATCCGTGCTTTATTAAATCATTTTTTAATTTTTCATTTGTTATTCCAAGTCGATAACTTATATATGTTTTATCTTTAATTGTTTTAGATTTCTTTCCTATTATATGTTCACTTTCTAAAAAGTTTTTAAATTTAACAATATGACTATAATCTTCTTCTTTTAAAGATAATTCTATTCTGTTAGAAGTTCTATTAACACATCCATCAGCATACATGAATCCCAACCAATATGCTTTTTCTTCTGTATCTATTTTTTCAAATACATTTTCATTAATAGCTTTTTTATTTGGTTGATTAAATTCCTTTGCTTTTTTATATGCTTTAGAAGGACCATATCCTTTTTCTTGTAGATAAAAACTAACCTTCTTTCTATCTGTGTTTAATAGCTTTCCTATCTTAGCGTAAGATAGTCCGTTTTTTCTTAATTCAATTGCTTTGTTTATCCATATTGGAAACATACATATACCTCCGATTAGTTTAATAATCTTATTATATGTAATTAATAAATTTGTATTTCACCACTACCAGCATCACAATATATAAATGAAGGATTATATATCTCATTTAATTCTATTATAAGATTAACAGCTGCATCATAAGAGTATTCTGATCTAGGAACTTCTATTCTTTTAAATACTTTAAACTTGCCAAGTTGCATATCATAGTCAAGTATTAATATAGAAGACGAAGCTCCGTATTTCAGTTATGTTACGAATGGAATCGCTATTTCCATCCTTCTATATGTTCCCATATAGCTCAGACTATATCATACTCTTCAGCTTTATCTGTTAAGAGCCCTTCCGCTTCGAGTCGCTTGACCCTACTCTACTCACTTTCAAAAACCGTGTTTCTCGGATATTCGTGTTTTCGATAGTCGTTGCACCTTCCTATTTCTAGGCTTGGCTCAGAGGTTGTCCGTTCTGGAGTTTCCCTGAATTCAAAAGGTTATTGCCTTTACATTTCTGTAAAGCGAGACATTAAATTGTCGAATATATCTTTTTTTCTATTAAGATATATATTAGCATTTTTATATAAATAATTATAAATTGTAATAAGATTATCTTTTTTAGTTGTTTCTAAAGAGTATATTGGGGCTTGTCTTTTTAAATTATATATCAATGTTTCACAAGGAATATTGTTTTTAATAGCTGTTAACATATCTATGCCGCCAACAATATTAAAATTGTATCTATGTCTTCCGTTTTTATCTGTGAAATTTTTAATATTGCCATCCCCATCAAAATACCCTCTTATGAAATGTTTTATTAGTTCTTTAGGCAAAATTGGCATTTCTACATTTAAAGACTTTCTCGGAGTTATTCCTAATTTCTGCAAGTCTGAACAAAGCTTTGTAGAATTTATTTTTAGTTGACACACATTATATTTGTTTACTTGTTTTTCTTCTACATTATAAGAAGATAACAAAGTGGAATTAAAAGCTTTTAAATGACCAATGTCATTTCCTTTTAGATTTATTTGTAATCTATTAATAGGTTTGTTTTTTACAGAACTATGGATATTTCCATCAGCAGCTATAAATCCTAACCAATAAGCTTTTTCTTCTGTATCTATCATTTCAAAATAGTTTTCATTAATAGTGTGTTTTTGTGCTCCTTTTGTTCCTATTCCCGATTTTAAATTATATTTTTTTGCATATCTTAAAACCGTATTATAACTAATATTTAATTCTACTGATACTTGCTTAAAAGAAATCTTTTTATTTATATATTTTTCTAATTCTTCTTTAGTTATCATATAATCACCTCAAATGTAATATATGATAAAATCAATTAGTTATGCAAGTTGTTTGTGACAATGATCTTTTTTATCTCAATCTACTCCCATAGTTCTAAACACATTTGTTGGCGGTCTATTAGAATGATTATACATTAACATTTCTGGCATTTCTCTTCCTTCTTCAGCTATAACTTTTTGCTGGAAGAAATCTAATTCATTATAAGCATAATTCAATATTTTCATTGAAGCATCTATTTTGTCTTTATCAAACACCCCTTTTTCTTGTGTACCAAACTCTGCTAAAACTTCATGTATGTAACCTTCTGTTGTTAACTGTGCTCTAAGCTCTGCTTCCATTTGAGAATCTCAGTTTGGATTATGAGTTGATGGATGGTAATGTTGAGAATAATTCATTTTTGTATCTGTACACATTTGATAAAATTTACTACGTTTACCAAGCGGCGTTGAAGAAACTGTTATTCCTATATCAGATCTTTCTATGGCTACTGCTGCTACAACTTCAAAACAGTATTCGCTCATAAAGTCAACCTCATCTATAAATATTCACGTTATCTTACGGATATATCGTTTCCATATATCCTCTTTGGGTTTTCCCCAAATGTCGAGACTATATCTTTCTAGCTAGGTGTTTCGAATTCACTTGAATCCTACGTCCAATGGACTAGTCGTTGAACCTTCATCTTAATAAAGCTATTAAGAGCTTGGCTGCGGATTAAGCAATCTTCATCTCTGTTACCATATCGTTGTGATTAGCAACGCCCTTATTGTATCGCTATAATAAGTTGGTGTATGAAGCTCTAAGCCTGTTCCCGTCAATTAACCTAGATTATAGCAGACCGATTAAATCGTTATATAAATCTATTTGTTTTTGTTTAGCTAAATTATTTTTTCTATCTAAAGCTGTGCATCCTTCATAGTAAAAATGTTTTAATAAATGATAAACTTTCTTTTTAGCGTATATCTTTGCTACATATATATTATTTTGTTCTTTTATCTTCATGTCTATATTAATAGCTTCTTTTATATAAGAAGTAATTTGTTGCATCATTTCATATGAAGAAGAACAATATCCTAACTGGAAGTTATCTTTACCTATTCATCCATCTCCATCTATATAGCCTCTAATAAAGTCTTTTAAGTATTTGCTACTTATATTTGGTATATATTCCTTTCCAGTTTTTCTAGGAATAACTCCTTGCTTTATTAAATTCTCACAAAATGTTTGATTGTATATTTTGATTTCTGCACATCTTGTAATTGTTTCATTTCTAGTTTCATTTCTTTCTGTAATTTTTTCTATATTAAAGTCAATTGCTTGTGCAAATTTAAGTAATATATCTTTATCAGAACTTTTAATTTTAATAGAGAATTGATATTTACCATTACTTCTTTGATACATATTTCCATCTGCCATTATAAAACCAAGGAAATATGCTTTATCAGAAGTATTTATTTTGTTAAAATAATCTTCATTGACATAATTAGTCTTATCTCTTGTATATTTCTTTTCATAGATATTATATTTAATAGCATATCTTGTTATACAAGTTCTAGGATAGCCTGTCATTGTGGATACTAATGAAGGAGTTTTGTACTCTTCGAATTGTTTTTTTAGTCATTCTCTATTAATGTATTTCTTGTCATTCATTGTAATCACCTCATCTAATTATTACTAAGAGGTTTAGCTTTTAAACAAATAATATATATATTGATATATCTTTGAAATCTGCTCTCTGTCCTCTGACAGAAGCTGCATCGTCCCCAGTAGTAAATCCCAGTATCATAGATCCGTTTGCGAATTCTATTTTAGCTGGGTTTTTTGTTGTAGAAACAACTGCTTGTTTTATTAACGGAGATTCTGCTATTAATTCATTTAGACGTGTAAACATATTACGAATTTGATTCTCGTAGGGTGCTGCCATTAAAACTCTAAAGTTCTTTTTAGTAAATGCAAGATATAACATTTCAACTACCATTGTCTCTGTCTTTCCAATACGCCTTCCACATCTATATACTTTTCTAGTATGGTTATCTCTTAACATTTCTACTTGATATCATCTAGCTGTTCATGGTTCTATTTGTTTTGTTTTTGAATTAAATGTTCTAAGGAAAGTTTGTGCTCATTTAATAGGATCACTCATTATTTCATTTAATTTAGCTGCTTGTGATTTGGCTAATGCCATTTGATTATTCACTCCTTTGAAACATAGCTCCAATTACATTTGGACTAATATTATTAAGAATCTCTAAATTATAAGACACTGTATCCATTATTTCTCTTATTTTTCTTAAATCTTCTTCACTATGTCTATAATGTAACTGGTTATATGTTATTTGTATTTTTTCATAATAAGGATTAAGCATATAAGATATTAAATTTGTTTTATTTCTCATATGTGTTCCTACTAGTTTTATTTGTGCATCTGGGCATATTGCCATGCAAAGTTCTAATCTTAATATTAAATCTTCCATATCATTTATAGAATCTGGTTCCGATATTATAGCTTTATTAAATTTAGTTCCTCTAGAATCAAATTCATTTGATTTAAAATAAATATTAGAATTATTCGTGAATTTAATTTGATTATCATTTATAAAGTCGATAGTTATATAACCATTTAATGATTCTACTATATCTATTATGTAATTTTGTATAAATCTTCTTTCTATTTCACTTCCTATTACAATACATACATTTTTATTAGGAGTAGTACAAGTTTGTAAAGCGTCTAAAGAAGCAATAAAAGTTTTACCGCCCTTTCTTGGACTAGTCATAACAACATACTTATTTGTTGTAAAATAATATTTAAGCTGAGAACTTGTTAATTGAAACCCATAATGTCTTTCTATATAATCTAAAAAATTAATCTTTTCCATATAATAAATCCCCCTTGATAATTTGATATATATTTATTATATTAAAGTCTATGCATATATTCAGCTTCATTACCCATCATAGATTGTTGTAAATTATATTGACTCATCTTAGCTAATTCCATACCTGATTGTCTCATGGTAGCTAATTGAGGAGTATCCATGAATTGAGAATCTCCAAAGACTTGTCGCCCTTGCATAGAGTTCATGCTTCTAGACATCTTATTAACACCTTCTATTGCAGATACAGCTATTGTAGGCACAGCTTTAGCAGCCATTGCCGCCATATATCATCCACCAAGTAATTCACCTTTAGCAAATTCTGCCCCTGCTTTTACTACAGACTTTCCTACGCTATTACCAGCTTCTCTTGAATCTTTATAATCCATTACACCAAAACCTAAGTTCATTACGTGGCCGAAGTTTCTCATAGTAGACTTCTTTAAATTTTTAGCGACATCTTCTCCAGTTTCTTCAACACCTTCTTTGAGAGCTTTTTTCTTTTCTCTTTTTGCTTCTAATTCTGCTCTTTTTACTTCTAATTCTGCAGCAGCTTCTGGATTATCATGTACATATTGTTTTTTTCTTTTTTCATATTGTTTTTTTCTTTTTTCATATTCTTTAATACTATCTGGAATATCTTTTTCATTTTCTATTTTAACTGCATGTTCTTCTTTTCTTTGTTCTCAGTCATCAAAGTAATCAACATCAGTTTCTCTTTGATTTCAAACAGCATCTCTATTGATCTTCTCTAAAGTTTCTGTATCAGAAAATGTTTCTTCTAATTCTAGTTGTCTACTATTATAATATTTTTCTTTTACTTGTTTATCTAAGTTAGTTATTTCAGTTTCTTTTTTAAGAGCTTCAGATGCTTCTTTTCTTTCTTCTCTATTTACCAGCTTGATACTTTTTTTAGTATTTCTTATATCTTTTTTGTTAGCACGTCTTTCTTTTTTTGATATTTGCTTTCTTTGTTTTTTCTCTTTTCTTGCTTCTTTTTTATCTGCTCTTAACCTTTCTTTCGCTTCTTTTATTTTAGGCTTATCAATTTCTTGATTCATCTTTAAAGCTTCTGAATGCTCAGAATCTATATTTACTCTGGCGTTACTATATTCTGAATTTAAATTATCCAAATCTTTGTTTAACTTAGCTTCATTAATTGCATCGTCAGGCACTTTAAGTTCTGGTAAAGCTGTCTCTATTTGAGGTGTGTTTTCTATGACTTCTTCTACTACATTCTCTACAGGAGTTTCTTTTGAAATGGCCTTTCAATTTGAAGATGTTAAATTACTTTCTTCTGTCGCTCCTATTAGCGTTCCATCTTTATATGCTCCAGTTCTTCTTTTCTTTTCTTGATTAATATTAGCATTTTTTTGTTCTTTTATTTTTTCTTGTTCAAGTTTTTCTTTTGCTTTTCTTTCTCCTTCTTCTCTTCTTTGTTCTTTTGCTAACATTTCTTGATATTCTTTTTCTTGACGTTCAGTTTCAAGTCTATTTTTATACTGCTGTTCATAATAAGCTTCAGAACTTTTTAATGATTCTTCATCAAATAAATCTTGTTGCACTTTATCTACTGCGTTAACTTCTAAATTGTTATCTGTATTTATTTTAATATTTTCGTTATTTACAGATTCTAGAACAGGCAATTCTCCAGAATTTTGATAACCTTTTAAGCTCAAGTTTCCATTTGTATATTCTTTAATAATAGAATAATCTAAAGTTTCACCAGTGTAATGAATAACTTGTTTTAAATGATTTTCTCCATCGTATTTATGATTTACTAATAAAGATGGATGATAACTGCTTACACTTTCTGATATAATTCTAGAATTTTTATTAAAATAATTTTCTTTAGAAAGTTTACCATTAGGTCCATAATCTAATCTTCCTGTTAATTCATTGCTTTTATTATAGATTTTTTTTCACTTAGGTACGCCTTTTTTATTAACACTTTCAACAGTTTTTATTTTCCCGTCTTCATAATATGTTTTATTAAGAGCCATTACATCATTCCTCCATTTCTAAGATTATTTAAAGCGAAAACTAAATCACCTGTAGCCCCACCATTATTAGCATAAGCTGGTGTTTGTGGTGCAATACTCATAGGTTGTGTATCTTGATTATATCCTTTTCTACCATCATTTCATTGTTTAGCAGCATCTGGTATTCCTGAAGCAGCTGAAGCTCCTATTGCTAATGTAGTACCAAGACCTGTAGCTTTTAAACCAAAAGGCATATAATTATCAGAGCCTGTTTTTATTAAAGCTTGTTTACCAGTTAAATAACTATCTCCTTGTAAAATATGAGCAGCTCCATCCATATATGTTTTAGCTCTATCAGTTATAGCATCTAATGCTCCAAAAGAATCATTAGTTGATACATAAGTAGTTTTTGGTCTTCCGCTACTTTTACGAGAACCTCTAAAGCTTCCTTTAGGTTTATAATCTGATCCTCTTCCAACCATGGTTTTATTAACTGCTGTTCCTACGCCATCGCTAATTTGTTTTCCACTGATATTTTTTAATTTAGGTATGTTCTTTTGAGCACCTTTAATTCCTTTGTTAAGTAAGCCTGCTCCACCTTCAACACCAGCTTTTAATACTCCAGTACCAAGTTTAGATGCTCCACTTACTAAGCCACTATTAGCTAAGCCTACTATTACATTTCCAGTTTTTTTAACTACTCTACCAACGTAGTCTAACATTTTGTATCACCTCTTTATTTAAAAATAGTGCAGTATATAACTGCACTAAATTATTACTTATATAAATGGTACTCCTGGTAAATTTGTATTACCATATTGATCTTTGTAAAGTCCGCCGCCAGTCGCTATTCTTCCAGCAACTCCAACTCCAAAAGCAGTACCTGCTATTTTCTTAGTATCATATTTACCATCTGCTTTTTTATGTCCTTGTTTAATAGAATTTATAATACTCTTATTATCACCTTTCATATTTTTATAAGCATTAAAAGAATCTCTAGTTCCGCCCCCAACAAAATTACCAGCTTGTGCACCAATAGAACCGTTGTTATAATTCATTTTTGCTTTTACAGGAGCATTTTTTATTTTAGCACCATTAGGTCCTAATCGAAGTCCTCTAATCTGATCTGTTGGTGCATCAGGTTGTATAGCTTTAACAGTATTAATGATACTTTTTTTACTAGCATTGTTATTAAGTTTGTTTGGCATAGAGCTTTTTTTAAAAGCATTATCAACTGTAAAGTTAGCTTTTTTAACTCCTTTAACAGCCCCATTATAAAAATCACTTGCTATGTTCTTAGCACTTTCTGCAATTTGTCTACCTATACTTGCCATGTAAACACTTCCTTTCTTATTTATTTTTTATTGCTAACTATATTATTACTTGAAATTATCTGGTTTTTCCTCTATGATAAATTCTGTTTGATCTATAGCTCCATGTAAAATATCCATAACAGAGATATTTTCATTTTTATCACCTTTTTTAGATTTTCTAGTTCCAAGCATTAAGTCTAATATTCTTTCTTTTCTATTAAGATTTTTATCATATATTTCAGAAGCTTTAGAAATTTCAGGTCTAGTATATTGTTCCCCTGATTCTGTCATACCTGCAACTACATCTGTAATAGGAGTTTCTTCTTTAGCCATTAAAGCTTTAGTTCTTTCTAGCATTACATCTATATTTATGAGTTCGCTAATAAGAGTTGAATCAGTATAACTTGCTTGATCTAAATCGTAGTCTTTCATATAGCCAGCATATCTTGTTTCTATTAATGCAGTTTCTCATGGACACTTTTCACCAAGAGGTGCTAATCCATATGGAAGCAATGCACATGAATCTTCATAAGGACATCCATTAGCTTTACAAGTAATAGGTACTCTTGCATATAAACCTGTCTTAGTAGATAACATAGACATAGCTGCAGATTTAGCTTCTAAACCAAGAGGACTGTGGCCCCAAACATTAGATATATTATTTTCAAAGTTTTCTCTAAGTGAAATAGCTTCTTGAACTTTTGCATCTTCCATTTCATGTCTTATATCCATTATTTATCACTTCCTTTTTCTAAGAGCATATATTTATCTCCTTCATCATCTTTATATTCATCTTCTTCTATCTTATTGATAGTTTCTTCTGATAAATAATTCTCTTTAACAGATCATCCAAAATCGTTGACTTCAAAATCATATAAGATATTAAAATCATTTGTTCCAAAAGTTTCTTCTATTACTTCTACATTTTCTAATTTGAATCTATCTGTTTCTATTTTAGTTATCTCTTCAAAGTATTTATGAGTTGCCATTTGGCCTAAACAAACTTGAGATTCTTCACCATTTTCATCTACTACTTTGCTTATCTTAAATGTCATCCTTCCTTTTACTTCTATTTCATTGTTGCTTCCATCTGTTATTTTTAATATTGCCATTTTTTTACCTCCATTGTTTTTCTTATTTATATTATATTAGAACCTCTTACATGGTCTTATATTAACTATATCTTTAAATGTTCAGAATTTTCTGAAAACTTTTTATAGGTAATTTTTGTATTATATATTATAATTGTCAGAATATTTAAAAATTGGTATATGATATTTAAAATTTTATATTTTGCGAGAGGGTACCTAGTATATGATAAGTGGAAAAGAGGCAAGAATTTTAGCCCGGGGTATATTAAGTTGGTGGAAACAATTATGTCAGTCAACTTAATACTACACTGAGTTATGAATTCATTGGGAGTAAAACACCAAGCCTATTCACTTATGATTTACCGCACACAGTTGCTAAATGCTATTCTAATGGAACATTAAAAATGTCTCATTAAAGCTCTTATTCTTTCTCCCGCAAGGGTTCTATAGGAGCTACAGTGATCTTATCTTAACTGTATAAATAAATAGATGGATAGTTTGCTTATTCTATATAAAGATAAGCATACCAAGTTCTTACTTATACTAAGAGAACATGGGGGAAGTAACTAAGTATACAATTGCATTGGTTGGGATGCACGAGAGATTACCTGGGAGGATGGTAGGCAGGTTAGTAATCTCAATGTACACAGATAGATTGGAATCACATGCAACGTCATGCCACTATCACGGAGGTGTATTATGTTAAACGTATTAATCGTATTAATCGTTTGTCTTGTTTTAGTTGTTGTTTTACCTGTATTAAGTAGTTTATTAACTTCAGAAGCTGTTAAAGCTACTGCTGTTTTAAATGATGTTGTTGTAGTTGTAAGAAATGAAGAAGCATCTACTATAGATGAGTCTTTAAACATCATAGATACAATAGAGTTATTAAGTGCACAAGCTATAGAAGACCTTTCTAAAGCAGTTGTTAATAATGAATATGATGAATTAGGATTTAGATTAGAAGCAATGAAAATAGAGTTCCCTTTAGAAGAAGCATTTATAAAGCTTACTCTTGGAACAGTATTTTATAGCTATGCTAAAGAAAAGTTAGAAGAAGTAGAATTACACATATCAAGATTAAAAGGATGTATAGCTAACAACGTTACATCATTAAGTACTGATATAGATGAAGTAATAGAAGCATTTGAATGTGATGCTAAAGAGTTAAGCTTTGAAGAGTTTGTTAACTTTAATCAAAGATTAGTAAATGAATTTGGAATGCTATCAAATGATATATGTAGATACATAAGCATGAAGATGGATAAGATTCGTTTAAGTATTAATTACTAATAGTAGTAATAAGTAGTTCATTAGAAGAGTAGATGATATAATCTGCTCTTCTTTTTATATAACCGGTAGATTGGAAAAATACGCAATGACGTACCACTACCATAGAGGTGTATTATGTTATACGTAAGTAAGAGTCCAGTAGTAAGTAAAGAATGTAGTGATAATTTAAACATAGCTATTGATATTTGTTCATTTGATTATATCAATAGACATATTAGTTTAGAAGAAGCTGAAGACTTTGTTTATGAAATAGTAGAAAAGTATTCTAAAAGAAACAATCTTTCTATTGGTGAAGTATATGATAAATTAGAAGATAACTCTTTAGAATTCTTAGATATGATAGAAAGAGATAAAGCTCATAGACTTTGGTTAGCAGAAATGGACCTTAAATGGGAAGCTGATAGAGAAGCTGCTAAATTAGCTAAAGAAGCTGAAATAGCTAAAGAAGCTGAAATAGAAGAGCTAACAATTGCAATAAATAAGTTAGAAGACAAAGTAAGATACTTATTAGCTGCATATCAAGAGTATGAAATTGAATACGGTTTTACGTCTAATCATCTAGGAAGAAGATTAAAACTGTATTCAACTAGCTTAGAAAAAAAACTAAATAAGTATATACAACTTACAAAATAGATACTGTTATTAGGGAATGAGCTTATATAGCTTATTTCCTAATTTGTATTAATGTAGCCAAGGACTGTGACAAGCCAGTGTAAAATACAGAGTCAATACAAAAACATAATGGTGGAGATACCTTAAAGAGCTTAGGAGATGTAGCAATGATATTAATAATAGTATTAGCAATGATCGTATCAATAAGCTTAATAGCAATGACTATTAAGGAAGCAAAAGAAACAAAAGAAATAAAAATAATAATAAAGCAATTAGAAAAGGAATATGAATAAAATGAAAACAACTATAAAATACACAAAACAATTAATTAACATGACTATGTTGGTTAAGCAATATGAAATGGATAGAAAAGAATGTAAAGTCTTTAGAAGAACTGCTACTTGTATTAAAAAAGATTTAAAGTTGGATACAGAGATTATATTTGTAAATTCGAAAGATAAAAAGAATTTTACAAGTCCAAATATAAATGGTATCTATAATGATTTAACTAAAAGAATTATCATATTCATTGATAACAAAAGAAGTATAGATGATATTGTGTATACAATAATACATGAATTAACACATGCTTATCAAGATAAGTATATGCATGATAAATACAAAAAGAGCTTAAAAGAGTTAAGAAGTAAGAAGGTATCTTACAAGAACTCTTGGCATGAAAAACATGCTAATGAAACAGCTAAAAGATTATCATGTAACTATAACTATATAGCTGCTTAAATAGATAGATAGAGTCTAGTAATTTACTAGGCTTTTTTGTGTTTATTTAAACATTTTTAAAAATAGGCTAAGCTGACGTGCCAATAACAGCAAGGAGAATATTATGAGAAGAAGAATTATGCAACAAGATTTTAGAACAAATGTTGAATTATGTACTGAAGTGAATGCATTAACAAAATACTACATTTCACAACCATGTGATGTTGTATTAGACAAAATGATAAAAATCTTATCTATAATGGTAGCAAACAATGTAAAAGTTACTTACTTCAACGAAGAAGAAAATACTTATGATACTGTCAATTTATTAGAATCTAGCTTTGAATTACCTAAAGTTGATTTATTTAAAGTATTTGATGAAAGAGATTTAATGTACTCTAAAGATGACATAGGAGAAGATGAAAGGCTAGGAGGAATTGCCGAGTATCGTTCTATAGAAATAGCTGAGTATTGTAATGATGAAGAAAGAGAATTAACGTTGATACATGAATTAATACATGCCGCTCAATATCGTATACCAGGATATGAATTTGATTATGAGAAAGAGTATAAAAAAAGACTTCATGAAATAGAAGCTTATTCTATAAGTGAATATATATATTTTGAAAAATATAAAACTACTAAAAGAATTAATAGTCGAAGATAATTTGGCTATTGATTCTTATCTGTCGGAGTGTAGATGCTCCCTGATGAGTCTTTGAAAATTAAGACGAAACAGATAAAAAAGAAAGGAGGATAGTATAGTGAGAGTCCTTGCCAGCAGATACAAAGATGAATTAGATGAAGTGAAGCATATAGTATTACGTCTTGTAGACTTAGGAATATATGATGAACAAAAATCTGATTTAATAGACAACTATGGATCTGACATAATAGAAGAAGCTGAATATAATCTAAGACGATTAATCGCTTTAGTGAATAACAACTAGATTCTAATATTATATTTGGGAGGAAACAATTATGAATTATAAAGTATTATGTATGATACTTATAGTAGTGACAGGGCTATTAAGCCTTGTTACTACTTGTCTAGCTATCAATATTAGAAAGATGGCTAAGAACATGAAAAACTATACTCACAAAAGAGAAACATCAGCTCTAAAAAGAAATTTACAAACAAAGATTTGCAGTCTTGAATCATCAAAACAAGGTATGGAAATCAGAATTAAAAAGCTAGAAGACGAGGTAGAATATTTTCGAAACAAGATGCTAGACTACTCTCATGCTTATGAATTAAATTATAAACATTTTAACATAGCATGTGGAACTATTTCGGATCTACTTAGAGAAGGCTTATTAATTAAAAGAATTAATAGCGAGATCACATTCAAATCATTCTTTAATGATCTTGTTAAAAAAGGTTATGTAGAAGTATACAATCCAAATGGAGAATGGAATGTTACTAAAACTGATCTTTTAGATATCTTTGGAACAAGCTTTGAAAAACAAGAGGAACTATAACTATAGCTTCTCTATTACAAAATAAAATTCAACACGGTATGTCATAACCAACATCATATAGGTTATGTTACTAATCTTCAACATTGGAAATATTACACAATTTAGATTGTAATAATTAGTCAAAATTTTAAACTGACAATGTTAGTGGGGGTCATAAGTTTAAAAGACGTCATGTATAGGTGTCTTGAAGTGTTTATTAATATTATTTAATAAATAGTTTTGGACACCTATACAGGCTTGACAATCGTATTAATCATTGGGGAAAACTTGCTAGGAGCTACGACTTGCATGTGGTTAATACATTAGTAGCACCAATGGGGGGGATTAATAAATCAAGAAAGGTAAATTCAACAATGTTACTTATTAATCTCATGACAATGGCAATATCTTTAAGCATCAACTCAGTTATGACATTACTGGCAGCAGTTCCATGCAACTTCCATTTAGGGAGTAATATTGGGGGAGAGGCCATACTTTGTTGATATTGTCATAACGAAGGCAGCTAATAGTTTCAAAATGTATTAAGGCAACAATTTAAAATTAAAATATAAAAACAAAAAATTAATTAGGTAGACTAGCTAAGAATAGTTAGTCACAGGAGGAAATAAAAATGAACAACTATTTATTTAACAACAGAAAAGTATCAATGGCAGAAAAGATTCAAAAGGTAGTAGATAGTATAATTAATGGATTATCAATACCAGTAAGAGGTACATTATCACCTAAAGGACATGCAGCATTAGTAAAAGTATTAACAAGTTCTATATACGAAACAGGTTATGTTACAAAATGTATAATGATAAGAGCTGAGAGAGTTGGAACTAAAGGTAATTATGCTGTAAAAGGTGAAGCATTTAACATGTTAGGTTCTAATAATCCATACACTAGAGCATTAGTTGCATACACTGGAGAAGACCAAGTAAATGAAGCATGTACAATAAAAATATCAGAATACGATAAAGAAAACAATTCTATACAACCTAAATATGATGTTAGATGCGGTGATATAGATGCGTATTCAGATAAAAGATATATAGAAGCAGCTTCTATAGCTACATTAGATTTTTCTATGTTAGATAGAGATATTAAAAATGTATTTAAGAAAACTAAATTTAAAAATCTAAAAGTCAAGAAAAATACAATGAAAGATACTAAAGATAAGATTATTAATAGCATTATGACTAAAGGTATTAGTTTGGATGATGAAGATAACGTATACTTTAGTAAATCTAAAAATCAGCAAGATAATATAATGACATACAATATAATAAGTTGGTCTCCATCTAACGAAAGAAATGAAACTGCTATGTTTACATCAGTAGATAACATGATAGCTTGTGACATAATAGATGAAGTAGGTGGATTTGCATTATCTTTAGCAACAGCAGTACAGAATTCTATAGGCAAGCTTAAGAAATTTGCTAAAAGAATAGGACAACTTGGTACACCTTGCATTGAAGCAGGTACACTTGGAAATTCTGAATTCGGTGTTGTTATATACATGGGAGAAATAGAAGGACCAGAAGATTATATGCCTGAAGCTTTAGAAGAATTAGAAAAGAACAATATTGTTATAGATAGAAATACATATGATGGTGCTGGATACTTCTCTGTAGAATATATGGTTTATATGTGTGCTTTACTTGGAAGAAAGATAAGTAAAGCACAAGCAGCTTTATTAGCTATACAAGCTAGATGTAATGTAGTATTTACTAAAATATTTGGTGAAGCTAATAGTCAAGATGTTATGCAACATATGAAAGATGTATTAATTGATACTGTAGACAACAAGAGAATACTTAAAGTAGCTGCTGGTACAGACGTATCTAAATTAAACAAAGCTGATTATGATTTAATAATAGTTGGTAATGAAAATTGTTTAGGTATGATAATAGATGGAAATGGTGGTAAAACATTAAAAGACGTAAGTTTACAAGCAATAGTAAATGGTGGTTTCCAAAACTATTTATTAGATATAGCTAAATGCTCTATTACTCAAACTGCAAGTCAAATGTTACAAAAGTTTATATATGCTAATAAAGAAAAAGCTATGAAAGTTTTAATTAATTTAATAGATAAGCAATATAACAATAGAGTAGATGAGTTAATGAATGGAGATGTAAATGCTAAAAATTGTTCTTTAGCCCAATTCATCTTCAGATATGTAGAAGACGGTTTAATAAATGAAGCTGCATTAGAAAGCTACATAAAGCAAGAGTTAACTCAAATAAAATCACAAATACAAAAGTTTAAGATAGAAATAGATGCTGTATTCTTAAGAGCTTTATTTGATTGCTCATTCTTCTTAACAAAGGGTAAGATTGATGGTGTACTAGGTGCTAATGAAAACACTGGAAGATTAGAAGCTTATTCTTATGATGTAGAATTAAGATTCCAAGATGAAATAGCTGAAATAATGGCTGATGATTCGATAGTTAATAAAGATAAAGCAATAGATGAATTATTAACTGGTGTAACATTCAAATATCCATCTCCATCTGCTGATGAAAATTGTATAATGACATTCTTAACTAAAGATAGATTAGTTAAGAGAATAACTGAATTAGAAGTATTATCTGATAAAGAAAAGATTATTTTATTAGATTACTTTATAAATACATCTTATGGTGTAATAAAAATGGCTCCAAATAATACTGTTAAGCATAGATTAGCTGGTATGGATACAGATTATGATGGTGTTGCAACAGTATTTGAGAAAGAGTTAGTTGATATATTATTAGAAAAGAACGCTGATAATGATGGTGTAACTATTAAGAAAACTGTTCAATAGTAATATTTTATGAGGATGTATTTAATGCATCCTCTTTTTTTATATTTAAATTACAAAAACAAAAATTATAAATGGTATGGGAGATAAAGTCCCGAGGAGAAAATAAAAATGAACACTAATATACAACAAAGAGGATTCAATATGTTTAAAGAAAAAGCTAATAACCAACATCAAACTGATGTATTAAAATGTTTAACTACACAAATGGAAAATGATTTACAAGCTGTTAATGTATTAAGAAGTAGTAAGTTTGAACAAATGGAATTAAATTTAATGGAACTATGCAAAGCTAACAATGAAATAGGAGTTGTTGCTGCTTTAGCTAAGATAAGTTTCTCAGCAGGTTCTCAAATTGGTTTAATAATAGTATCTTTATCAATAGCAGATACTTTAGTTGATAATGAATTGAATCAACAATTCTTAGTTCCAGGTACTGATAGAGTATGTAACACAAAAATTACTAAAGTATTTAAAAAGTTTGGAACAGGAATCAATGTAGGATACGACAAGATATTTAAAAAAGAAGAATTCATAAAAGTTACTTCTAAAGATGGAAGAAAGCAATTGATTCTTTTAGCTGTTAAAGAAAGAATTAATGAATTCGCTGAAGCTATAGCTAATATAGGACAAGCATCTCAAGAAGACTTAGTAAGGATTGGGCAAGACTTAGGAATAATAGCAACTGTTATGTCAGAAATAGAAATAGATGCTGCTAAGAAACCTGAATTGAAAAAAGGACTATTAGAGATATCAGAATTCATGTCAGATGAAATGATACTTAAATCTAGAAATTTATCAACTCAAAATAACTTTAACGACATAATATCTAAGAAAAAGGGTTATATAAATAATGATGTTGATGAATTTAAACATGAAATATTAAATGATAGACCTTTATTATTTGATTATGAAAAACTAGTTAAAGAGAATACTGAAAGATACTATAAGTCAAATCAAGATAATAAAGGAAACTTAATAGTTACACAAGAGCAAGCAGATAAAGATCTTTATAAAATGAGAGCTGAATTACTAAAAGAATGTGTAATAGTAGATCCTATTTCTCAAGTATCTGAAGGTATGATAAAGCATTTAAACAATTACTTAGAGGAATTAGTAAATGTTCATTACAGTGCTTCTAATATGAATTTATTTAGTCAATTTGATAAATCATATACTGTTGGAATAACTGATCCAAATGAAAAAGTAAAAATAAAAGAAGCCGTAAATGAAATTCAAGAAATAGCTGTAATTATAATGGAGATGATAAATTCTACATTTAAATATAACAAATTTGTATCTATGACTAAAGTTGAAGAATTAGCTATGACTGGTAGAAATGTAATATATACTGCTGGTAAAATTAGAGGATTCTCACCTCAAGATACTATGTTTATAGCAGTAAATGCTGGATGGTTCTATAGAAATAATATGCCTAATTCAAATTATAGATTTAAAGCCGTTGAAGCTTTATTCTCTAATGAATTAAAATGTCACTTTAACAAGTCTGAGATGACTAAGAATGTAGATATAGAATTACCAGAAACTATATTCGAAGTTGAAGATGCAATATGTGATGGACAATTATTAGAATTTAATAAAGGTCAAGCATATATAGGTATGGATAATGATGGTGGCGAGATGTATGCTTTAAGAATAGATAAAGAGGATTTTACAGGTCCAATTATTATTAAAGTAAATGAAGAAGGATATTTAGAATTTAAAGAATATATAAATCCATATGTATTTGAAGAAGTTCAATACTTCTTATTTGATTCTATATCTAATGTAGCAATGGAAGACAATGTATTATCAGAGGACTTAATAATGGAAATGACATCTCTATATGAGCAAGATAAGACAGTATATTCAAGGGTATATAATAGATCTAAGCTTATAGATACTGCTCCAAGAAATGCTGATGACATAGCTTTAAAGATTGTTGCAGAAAAGTTAGCTAAACCATTAGCTAATTGGAGCAATTATATGCAATTTGTACTAGATGCAGAATTCAAAATGCATTCTGGTGACAATAAAATGTATATGACTAAGTTAAATGAAGAAGGAAAAGAAAGCTATGGAAGAATGTTAGGCGACATAAATGATTTTTATTTAACTGACAAATTAAGTAATGCAAAAGCTGTTAACACAATAGCTACACCTGTTGGAGCTATATTAATAGCAAAGTAATATAAATATTAGAGGCATAGATATCTATGTCTCTTTTTAATACAAAAATATAAAAATAATTTAAAAACTAAGGAGAATTAAAATGAATACAGATATGATGATAATAGAGTTATTAGAAAGACAAACACAAGAAAGAAAAAGCTTAGCGGAAATAAGAATAATAAGATTAAGAGAAGAATTAGAATTATTAGGTTGCATAGATATGTTAGAATCTACACCAGTTGTTACTGTATCAAATGATTTAGAAGTAAAATTAGCTAATAAAATAGATGAGTTAAATGCTATTAAGTCAGAACTTAAAACTGCAAGAGGTCAAGCTACTAAATATAAGAACAAGAATGAAGAATTAAAGTTAGAAATAAAAAGCTTAACAAAAGATAAAAAAGATTTAAAAGAAGAATTACAGTCATTCAGATCAAATAATGTAACATTAACAAACAAAAATGAAATAGCAGATTTAAAGAAACAAGTGAATCAATTAGATTGTGCATTAGTAAATACTAAAGATGAGTTAAGTGATTGTTATGATGCTATGGCTGAATTAAAGAAACAATTAGAAGAAGCTAATGCTAAAGCTGATACATATAAAAAGAGTTCTGAAACATTCCAAAGTAAATGTTCAAAACTAAAAATTAAATTAAATAATGTAGAAGAAAATGATAAACCAATAGAAAATAATAAGCCTGTTATGACAGATGAAGAAATTTTAAGACAGATAGAAGATGAAAGAATAGCTGCTGAGTTAGAGGCGTCTAGTTTAGAAGAAGAACAAACTAAAACAGTTGAACCAGAAGCAATGAAAGTAAATCACGTGTCTGAAATAGTAATTGTAGAAACTAAATCAGATATATTACAAAAGGTTTCAAGCTTCAAGTCAAGAAAGAATGAAGAGTGTTTATATTCTACAGAAAAACATTTTATAATGGCTAGTCCAAGTTGTGAGAATATAACTATTATTCCTAAGACTTTTGATACTGAAATAACAGAAGCTGATGTTGCTTTATATAAAGAAGAGCTAGTTAAGATTGGCCATCCTAAAAATAAAGTACTTGTATCACCTGTTACTGTTGATTTAAAAGAAGGATATAGAAGAGGATATTTTGCTAGAGTGCACGCAGCTGAAGGTGTATGTAAATTTAATAGCAATGATCTATACAGTGGATATGAAATAGATAAGAAGAGAAATCAAATTATGCTATGGACTTGGAGACCTGCTGTTAATGATATACCTGTTGTATACCATTTAAGTAGTTTAATGAAAGGGCAAAAAGGAAATGCTCATAGTAAAGTAATTGAACCAATAGCTAGATTTGTTAGCAAGATGTATGAGCAATACCAAAAAGATGTTATAGCTTTCCAAAATGTTGAGGAACAAGAGAAAGTGAAGAATACACAAGTTCACAACGAATCTATTGAAGCAGATCGTAAAGAACAAGAAGAATTCGAAGCTATGGTAGCTGCTCAAAAAGCGAAAAATAATAATGACGAAAGGGTAGGTGATGTTGATAAAGAAAAACCAAAAGCAGTTATGTCAAGCAAATCTATGAGAGGAGCACGTTTTACGTTCTAAAGTAATCCCCTTCGGGGGATAATTCTAAAGCTCTAGCCCTACGGGTTATTATAAAAGAGCACTGCCTACGGTCGCAATCCATAGCCACGGCTACGTTTGCTTCCCTGGCAGTGCTCATAGAAAATAATCTTTAATGAGACATTAAAGCTTCTTAAAGGCTAAAGCCTTATAGAAAATAGTTTCTTATGAAAGATAATTCTTTTATAGTTTTGGTGAAAGCTTTTTAAAAGCTTAAGCTAAAGCTATAGAAAATTGTCTTTTATGAAGCTATACTTTTCAGTAATACTGACGAGTGCAGTCTCAGGACATAATAACAAGTGCAATTAAAATTGCATTAGAAAATTATGTCTTATGAAAGATAATTCTTTTATAGTTTTGGTAAAAGCTTTTTAAGAGCTTAAGCTGACGCTATAGAAAATTGTCTTTTATGAAACAAAAAGTTACCTAATCGACTAAAGTGATAGGCAGTTGCTATTGACTGATGAGAGTGTATGCTCTTGAATAGCCAGGTGCATACCTTCATAACGGATTCGCTGTCTGTTATGTCGTATTTTTAACCTTAAGGGGATCGTAGGTTAAACCCTTGTATTATCTAGTAGCTCTAGACCGCATAGCTGCGTAAAGTGTATTCTTGTAAAATCCGTTAAAACTTCGGAGCCTTCAAGAAGTATTGGGATGTAAGTTGAGATAGAGAGACTGTAACTCGTCTATCAAAAGGATCTAGCTGATTACAGCAGTTAGGTTCTCCCCTTCGGGGGTAGAAAATAATGTTTTTTGATAATTAGTTAATATAGCTGATTATCAAAAGACATTATTATAAAGCTACGCTTATAGAAAATTATATTTTATGAAATTTAAATTATAGGAGGTTGTCAATTATGGCACAAAGAATATTTACAATAGTAGGCAGAGGCGGCACTGCAATAGTTACAGATTCTAAATTAAACGCAAACGGTTCAGGAAGTTATGAAACTTTCAAAGGTGAAGATACTCAATTAGAAGCTCTTAAAGCTCTTAATAAAACTCTAGCTAGGATACCTAGAAATACTAGATTTGAAACACCTGTTACTTTCTTACTATGCAATACAGTTAGCTTTTTAGCTTACGAAGATACTAGATCATATTGGATTGAAAAAGGTCACACTAAAGGTGAAGACAAAAAAGAAATAAATCCAGCAGTATTAGTACAAGTTAAAGAGTTACATAAGCAATTAAATGAACTAAATACAAATGTTAGATTGTTTGGACAAAAAGGGATTAAATCTCCAGTGTTCAATAGTTACATAAATGCTAGTTGGAATTTGATGAATCAAATAGTAGAAAAACCAAAGACTATAAGTGCAGTAGATGCATTTTAGTCTTTTCCCTTCGGGGGAGAAATAAAAACAAGCTAAAGCTTATAGAAAATTGTTACTTATGAGAGTTAAAATACTCTTATCAAATAAAATATATTATAGACTGTAGGAGGTCATTGGTTATGAAAACATTATTCAAAATAGAAAATATAGAAGTTAGAGATATTAAGATTGGAAACATTACATTAGAACAAGAGTACACAGCAACAGATGCTATACAATTGCTTACTGCAGGAAAAGATTTTGTTAAAACATTAGTTAAAGAATTGCCAGAAATGTTAGAAGATCTAGAAAAAGCTTTTAATAAGGCTATTGAAATAGATGAAAGAATAGAAAATTCAAAACAAGAAACAGATGAAACATTTAGCTATGTATATAACAATAATATAAATAGTATAAAACAATTGCTAGAAACAAGGGATATAGAAAATGCTTTAGAAATAATAAAAACAACAGACGATATGTGTGATAGAGCATATCATCATAAAGAAATAGATATAAAAACTTTGCATGAATGTAAACATGAGTTGAGACATTTAATGGCTATAAACGCCTTTTCATTTTAGATATAAAAGGTTTACGGTCCTTTCAAAACCGTTTTTAGAAATTAAAAAACTAAAACCAAGCTTCGCTTATAGAAAATAGTTTTTTATGAAATTTAAATTATAGGAGGTACGTTATGAAAAACGTAATGATAGTAGCAAGACAAGGAAATGCAGTGGCATTAAGTGAAGGAACAAAGATTTGTAAATCAGGTACAGGAGTATTTATGCCTAGTTTATTAGCATTAAAAGAAGTATTAGAATCTATATCTATAGAACCATGTGAAACTGTAAATATACATATTATGGACACAATACAAGGTTTGATGAGTGGTTCAGCAGTAGAATATGTTAAGTCTGGGAAAACTCTTTCTGGAACGACATTAAGTGTTGATGAAATAAATGCATTTAAAGATATATATAAGTTGTATGCTGAAAGGATATTAAATATAAGATTTAGTTTAGTTAAATATATAAAAACAGATAATGTGGCTATGCAAAACTTAAAGAAATCAGCATATGATGAATTAGCAGTATATGAAAAATCTGTAGGCGTATCTAGAGGAACAGCAGTAACAGTTGATCCAGATAAAGAACTTAGAGATATGTTCGATGCTCAAATAAAAGAATGTATGATAAATAAAGATTTCGACACTATGAAAATGCTAATGGCAGAACGTAAGAATTTAAGAGAACCAGAAGTAGTATCATCTGGACCAGCTCCAATATCCCCACCAGCTTTTGAGGATAAGAACAATGCAGGAGATAATAAACCTGTAACTAAAGATAATACAGATAATACAAATGATGATCCAATTAAATTTGAATCGGCAGGAGGAGCACAACCTCAATTCTAAAAACAAATAGAAAATGATTTTACATGAGTCTGGGTAGAAATATCTAGGCTCATAATAATAAAATACAGAGTATAGAAGGAGATAATAATATGAAAGTTATTCAATCAACAGAAAAGGCATTAATAGACGAGTTGTTAGCAAATTTATTTGAAATGGTAGCAGTTGGTGTTGCAGAAGTAATGACAGATGAAGAAACAAAAATAACAACACTTAAGTTTGATGAAGAAGCTTTAACTGATAGTCAAATAATGATTATTGAGTCAGCTATATCAGCAAGAATCCAAGGTGGAGTATTACCAGCTGAAGCATATGAAGTTAATGAGAATTTAGTAGCAAATAGTTTTTCTTTAACAGCTACATCGCCAGAGAAATATGAAATAGTAAGAAACGATATTTTAAGAGGAGCTAAGGTTAATGATTTACAAATAGTAACTCTACAACAACCATTTGCACCTAAGATGTATAACAGTTTAATATATGTTGTAATAGCTGTTAATCTTTCAGAAGATCAAATGTCTGCTATAGAGCTTAGTACTAAAGTAGCACAACAAGGAATTAAAGTAACAAACTGGGCTAAAAGAGCTGGTATGATAGGTGGTTCAACTGCACAAGTTGCTAATAGAGTAGGTAGAGAAGTAACTTTAGCTGCTGTAGAAATTGGTGCTGTAGTAGGTGTTGGAACTGTTAAAACTGCTGTAGAAGCTACTGCTTGTGTTGCTAATACAGTAATTAGAGATTTAAATCACAAAGAACTTTTAAAGGGAGACAATGTTCAATCTTTACTAGGAACTATAAAATCTCTTAAAGCTAATAAGAACAATAAACAAATATCTAGAGGATTTGGTGCTCTATAAAACCAAGCTTCGCTTTTAGAAAATTACTTTACAGGAGATGTCTTAATTGGCATCTTCTTTTTTTAAATATTGATTAATTATAGACAGGAGATTAGTTATGCCACAACTTATAAAACAAATAGATATAGCATGGGATAATAAAAGTGAATTGTATGGAATAATTCCTGATAAATCTAAAGGTTACTTTAATTTCAGAAATAATGTAGTATTAAAATACAATAGAAAAAATAGAAAGTGAGAATAAAAATGAAACTAAATACTGATATGACAGCAAAAAGAGATAGGCTTATTGATTTAATAGCTGCTTGTACTGATAAAGATACTAAAAGACAATGGATTATACAAATGTCTAATATGAATGATATAGAATGTAGTGAATCTCAATGTGATAATTGTTTAATAGCTAAAGATTGTATAGCTACTATGGAATGTCAACTATGTTTAGATCATCATTCATATATAGATGAATATAATTGCCTACATTGTGATAATTATATTGAAAGTGAGGAAATATAAATGACTAGCATTAGAAATTTAAAAGGAGCTTTTAGTTTAATAGATATACTTAATGATAATGATATCATGGACAGCATTATTAATGACGCTATAGAAAAAGATATTAATATAGCTGACTATGATGATTTATCTATGGATTATGATGAGCTTCTTATAGAAAGCTGTTTATAAACATGCATCTCATATCATGCCGAGGCCCGAAGGGCCGAGGCTGGTAGCGTATGCGGACATTTATTATACGAAGTATAATTATAAACAGTTATCATATATAGATATAACTACAAAGGAGAACAACATTGAAAATAAAATTGGACAGCAAAACAAGCAGCATATCAATAATATGCCATGAAAACAAAACAATCTTTTACTTTAAATTTGGAAACATCTTTGAGGTTTTTGAGGCAATATACTCAACAAAAGCTAGTTGTCTTATATCTAAAACAGGCGACGTAGAAATACATAATGACTCTTATCATGAGGATATTCTTACTTTAGAATTCCCTGAATATGAAATATTATTATTTAATAACATAGCTACATTACGAAAAACAGTTATAACACATCATAAGCAACTTGTAGCCAATATAGTTGGCGACTTAAAGGATAAAAAAGGAGTCTATTATGTTTATAATAATACATTAAACAAATCATATATAGGATCTACTTCAATTAATTTTTTATCAAGGCTAGAAAGGCATTTAACTCAAAAATATATTCCAATAGAAATATTAGAACATCCTGATACAAAGTTTGCAATGCTAAAAGAAATCAATTCTAATAATAAAGACACGCTACTGCAAGCAGAAGAAGAAGCTATTAAAAATCATAATGGAATCCCTTTGATAAACAAAGAATTAAAGCCATTTATGAATAAAAGATAATACAATCTTGCAGAATCTCCTAGGGAAAGACACTTAATATTAGTGTGATTTTGCAAGTTGATATATCACTTCTTGCATTTTATTGCTTATCAGAAGCTTATCAGAAGCTTATCAGCTTATATCCGTTTTAGAATTTACTACAAAAAATTGTATTTCTTTGGGGAAAGACCTAGTCCAATCGAATAATACAAGAGAATAATACAAGAGAATAATACAAGAGAATCGAATAATATAAAACAAAGAGAATAAGAATCCAAACAAGAGAAATAAAATAGCAAACCATTATAGAAAATAATAACTTATGTATCGTTTTACTATATTAGCATCCTGAGCGAAGCGAAGGATCAGTATCGTTAAGATACGGTATAGTTATGGAAAAGTATGTATAATTGCTTGTATGAGTAATATAAGATAAACTAAATATAGTTACTATGTGTATAATAGCTAAATACACATAAAAGACAGAAGACAATAAAGTAAGAAATAAAAACAAAAATATTGGAGGAATATAAAGATGGTAGGAATAGGACCAGATTACATGTATGATTTAAATCAGGAAGGAATAGTAGTTATTGCAAATGAGGAAAAGAAAAGGATACTAATAAATGTAGGAAAAGATTGTACAGGTACAGCAAGACAAAAGATATCAGCAATAGATTCAGTTATAAATAATACAGGAACATATCAAAGAGCATTACCAGAGAAGATGGTAGTGGATATAAAGCTTAGAGAAAGTACGGTAGCAGATAATATATATATGTTCACATTAAATGAATATAGTGTTTCAGAAATAGTTGATATATCAACTTCCCGAAAATCAAAAGATTTAAGAAGAGCAATAAAGTTATATATAAGAAGATATATATTTAAAGATTATGAGTTTTATAAAGATGAAATATTATTATCAAAATATAAAAAGAAGATAATAGAATTATTTAGTAAAGAATATATTTATATATATAAATCAGTAGATAATGATTATACAATAGCAAAAAGATTTAATACAGTAAAAATAAAAGTAAAAGATATAGTTAGCGATAATAAAAGTAAATCAGCTTCTAATATAAATACAGACAAAGTGGAAGTAAAAGTAGAAACAAAGATCAGCAATAATATAGACGAGTTAATAGATATAGAATGTATGTTAAGGAATGTAAGTAAAGAGGAATTAATATCTAGTTTAATAAGTGATAAAGCAAAAGAGATACAAAGATATATAAATAATAAGATAATTATATAAAGAGAATAAAAAGGAGAGTGTTATAGGATATGTTAGCATGGTTAATAGCAGGGATACATAGTATCATAATGTATGCAGTTAATTTCATTAAGGATACAGTAATAGGGTTTGTAATAGATGGAGTATTAGGAAGAGTATAGAGAGTACGTTTCTAGATTAGATAAAAGTAGTATTAAGTTAGGGAACAATGGAGGCCCGATTAATATAAACAAATAATAATAGGAGAGATAGATATGAATAGTAAAGTAACATTACACAGATTATGTGGAATAAAAAAAGAAAATAAATTAAAATTAGAAACAGGCGATTTAGCATTAGTACATAGTCATATAAGTGAAGAAAAAGAATTAGTAAGAATGATCAAAAGACCAGGTTCTAGGGTAGACTTATGTGTTATAGGTCAAGTATTAACATATACGTTAGAAGAAGTAAGTGAGTTATATGTAGGAGAAAAATATGCTACTGTAGGAGGAAGAGAATTAGAGATAATAGGAGTATGTGATATTACTATAAGTATAGAGAAAATAAAGACAACAATAGAATAATAAATAATAATAGGAGTAGCTGTAGTTATGGTAGTGTTATATGGAATAGGTATAATGTAATAAGAGAGCTCGTTATAAGAAATATATTAAGAGGTAGGAGAGATATATAACATGATAATAAGTATAGTAGAAATAATACAGACAATATTGTTATTAGTTATAGCAATATGTATATATAGAGTAATGTATTTTTTTACACATTAATAGTTGGGGGTTATGGCCCCCCAATTAATTAAACATGAATAAAAGGAGATAAATAAACATGAGTTCAAAGTCTATAGAATTAAAGAAGATTGAACAAGACGTGTATTTAAAAGCTTATGAATTAGAAAGACGCTTACATGAAAATAATAAATGTGAAGACATAATAAGAATAGGAAAATACTTATATGGAGATTGGATATATGCGTATTGTAATCAAAAGGTACGTATAGAGATAATATGCATAGACAAAATAGAAGTAAAAATAAATGATTATATATATTATACAGATAATGTAGATGATTTATTAAATAAACTAGATAGTATACATAGAGCTATAGAAGATGGAATTATATAATAGGAGAAGTGGATATGAATAGTAGTAATGTATGTAGTAAATGTTTTAATATGATATGCCAATACGAATTATCTAATAAAGAGCTTGTAGATATATATACAAATATGGAATATAAAACTAAAAATGGTTCTTCTTGTTTGTATATAGAAGGCGTATGTAATATAAGTATAACTATAGATAATATAATAAAATAACAATAAAAGAAATGGAGACAAAAAATGAAAAAAGATAAAGTATATTTATGTGATGAAGATTGTAGTTTAAGTAAAAGTTACAATTGTTGTATAAGTTGTTCTAGATACACATCATGTAATGATGTATGTGAATCATTAAGTGGATGTGGTACAAAATGTTCAGAAAATAGAATGTCTATAAAAGAAGAGATAAAAGATAATTCAACAAGTTTAAAAGTAACAGAAGGAGCATTAAGACCAAGAGCTATCGCTTCACCAGAAAGTTTAGATCTTTTAAAAGCTAATATGGAAAAAGCAGAAGAAAGTGTAAAAACAGATAAGCTTCTAGAAATAGAATGCATATTAAGAAATTGTACTAAAGAAGAATTAATATATGACTTAATTAGTGATAAAGCTATTAAGTTATATGATTTAAAAATAAAATAGATATATAAAGAGTTCGTTACTAGAGATTAAGTAAAAGATATTTAATAGCGGGAGGAGACTAAATGCTTGGAATAGTATTTGAGATATGTTTAAGTTTAATACTTGTAGCATTAACAGCTTGGTTAGTAATAAGTATATATTTAGTTATAAAAGATTCAATTAAAGATCGAATAGGAAGATAAATAATAACTAAATTTGAATGAATAAAAAATATATAGTAAAATATTAAAGCGGGAGTAATTGGCCCGCTTATTTTAATGTAAGAAATATAAAAAGAAAGGAATAGAATATGAAAATATTAAAATTAGATAATGTTACTGGTGAAGTACTAGAAAAATTCAATTCTCAAAGAGAAGCTGCTGAAAATGCAAATTGTTCACTTAGTTTAATTAGGCAAGCTTGTGTCTGGAGTTTCAAAGGAATAACAGCGAAAGGATATAGATACTTTGCTTTAAATGAAATAACAGGTCGTAATTATTATAAACTTGGTAAATATTTTTCTGAAGAATATGAAGACGAGAACTTAACACTAGAAGAAGTTAATGAGCAAGTATTTAAAAGAAGAAAAGAAATAGAAGATAGAAAACAAAAATATTATAACAATAAGCCAAAAACTATGAAGTTAATATGTAATAAATGTGGCAACATATGTCAACTTAATCAATATAAAACTATTAAATCTATTAAAGAAGACAATAATTTTATAATAGATAGCATTAGTAGTGATAATTCTATAAAGTTAAAATGTAATAATTGTGAAACAACGATAACATTGAAATAAATTAATATAACAGTAGGAGCAATAAAGATAATGACAAAAGAAGAAATACAAATAGAAATATGTAAAACAATAGCTAAATTATCAGAACAAATAATGCAAGCAGACAAAAATGGGAATTATTCCGTTATGTTTACTATGATAGGAATACGTGCAGAATTAATGGAAATTATCATGAAATAAAAAATAAAACGATAGAATAATGGGGGAAAGAAGAGATGGCATTAGGAAAGATAGAGACAAAAAACAAAAATAAGATTATTAAAGTAATAGCAGGAGCATTACTAGTAGTTAATGTAGTATTAACTTGCGGCTATGTTAAAACAAATACAGAGTTAAATAAAGCAGAAACATTAATAGAAAAAACAAAATCTTATAATAAGCTATTAAAAGATAAAAATGATGAGCTTAAAGAAGATTTATCATATGAAGTTAATAGCGAATCAGATATTAGATTAATAAGAGATGATTTAATATCTACAGTAAAAGAAGTAGTTAAAAGTAGAGATAGAGAAATAGCAGAAATAGATGTACTTAGAGCATTAAATTCTACAGAGAATAGAATCATGGATGAGTACATTAGAGTAGCTTCATTAATATTAGCTACAATGGAAACAGAAACAGGATTTAAACATATGGTACATAAAAATCCTAATGGTACAGTAGATTATGGCATTATGCAAGTTAATGAAGTAGTAGTACCACATGTTAAAGAAGCATTAGGGAAACACATGGACCCGATTAATAATAAAGATCACAATGTAGATGCTGGTTCATATGAAATATATGAATGTTATTTAAAAGCTAAAGAGAAACACCCAGAAGATGTTATCTGGTGGACTTATGCTTATTATAACAGAGGTATGTATTTTGAAAATACTGAGGCTTGGAAAAATATTAATCATCCTAGTCATAAGAAAGTTAAAAAGCAAGCAGATGTTAGAAGCGAAATCTTTAGAGAGTGCTATGAAGCTTATTACAAAGCTTTAGCAGAATCTATTTAAATACAAAAAAGGGATTGAATAGGAATGCATAAGTTAAATACAATAATTGAAAATACTTTGCAAGAATATATAATAGGAGAATAAACATGAAAATATTAGAATGTAGTTCCAAAGGAGATAAAAGATTTAGTGCATTTTATGCAAAAATAAAAGTATTTGGTAAATATAACAGCATAGAAAGTCATTACCAGAATTGTAAGCGTGATAAACATGGACATATAGCTGGCAAAGGTAAAAAGGTAGACCAAATGATCATAGTGTTATCAGATGGTTCTACTATCAAATTAAGTCCTTCTTATTTAACAGCTTATTATAAATTACTATGGTGTTGTTATTTAGATAATAATCTAGAACTTGTTGAATATGCTTCTACATTTGATGACTTTAACGATATGTTTAAAGGCAGAGCTATTAATTGTCAAGCAGATACAATTAGACAATATATAAAACAAGGTAGAAAATCTATATTAGCAGAATCTGATGTAAAAGAATTTAGAAAAATATTAAATATATAAGGAGGAATAAATATGACTAATAGAAATAAATTTATTAATAAATTAAACAAATATATGTATACAGGCAACTTAAATATTATAACTATGAATGGTACTACAGTAGCTAGTATAAGCTATATAAATGTAGTTCAAGATGAAGAAGATAAAGATATTGTATATCTAGCAGTGGATAATGCATCAACTGGATACATATGGATAAATTACAAAGCTATTAAATATATAAGAGAATTTGATGACTGTATAGAAATAACAGTAGAATAGGAGAATAATATGAGTAAAGTTAAAATTATTAATGATATAGAGGAAAGTATAGTTAAGCCAGGAGACTTTTTACTAATAAATGTAGAATACTATAAAAACATATTAGTAAGATATTGTAAAATAAATTATAATAATAATGTTTTATTAAAATTGGATAGTAACGTTAGCTGGGACTTTGATTTAGTTACACAAGTTCCATTTATAGAAAAAGATGAAGACAAAATATTAACAGGCAGAAAATATAAAAACTCATATGGAACTGTTATAGAAATACTATCTAAAGTAAATGTAACTATAAATATAACTAAAGAGTACAAATAGGAGGATTAGCATGGAAAATATTATAACTATCAATAATGAAGAGTATATAAAGAAATCAAGTATAGATATAAAGTCAGCAACTAGAAAACAGATTTCACATGGATTAA